>JAJZWW010000038.1 GCA_021846485.1 Actinomycetes bacterium | reverse complement strand
GAGCGGGCCGACCGACCCGGCGAGCGCGGCCACGCCGGGGACGGCTCCCCCCGCGGGCGTCACCTCGGTGGCGCCGGGGGAGAGCACGGCGAGCCCAGCGGCGACGGTGGCGATCAGCACCGTGGGACAGACCAGGCGCTCGAAGGCGGCGAGCAGGTCCGGCAGGGCGCCGGCGTGGCCGGCGGTGACGACGACCACCGCCAGGTCGACGTGGCGCGCCCCGGCGTCGAGGAGCTGGCCGGCGACCTCGCCGGCGGCCAGGGAGGTCACCGGATGGGTGGACACGGCGGTGGCGGCCACCGGGGCGCCCGGCTCAGCCGGTTCGCGACGCGATGTCCGTCGCTCTGCTCGCCACCCCCCGGAGCATACGGTGCCGTAAGGGCCGGGCGCGCCGGCGACGGCCCGTTCCCGGGCGCGCAGGCCGGGTCAGGGCTGGGGGAAGGAGCGCGGCGGGATCCCCGGAGCCCAGTCCTCGTAGCCGGCGAGCGCCGCGGCGAACGCCCCACGGAGCCGCTCGCGAAGCTCGGCGATGCGTCGCGGGTCGCGAGGCACCTGTCGCCGCCGGTCGGCGACCGCGGCGGGGTCGGCGTAGAGCCGCTTGTCGACCTCCACCTGGACCGCGTCGACCCGGTCCACGGCGGCGAAGCGCCGCACTATCCACCCGCCGGTGAACCGGAGGTTGCGGACCACCCGGAGCCCTGCGCCCACCAGGGCCGCCTCGAGCAACCCGGTCGCCTCGGTGGCCGCGGTCCTTCCCCGCCCGTCGCCGAGGACGACGTCGACGTCGAGCGGCACCCCGAAGCTGTGCAGGTCGACGAGCAACACCCGGGGAGCGGCCCGGAGGTGCGCGGCGACGGCCTCGTCGAGGGCCCGGTGGTAGGCGGTGTGGGCCGCGGCGATGCGCCCGGCGATCGCCTCTGGCGGGAGCCGCCCGGCGTAGAGCCGGCGCCAGCCGTCGGTCGACGCGACGATCGCCTCGGGGAAAGGACCGAAGGCCGGGGCTTCGGGGTCCCGGTTGGGGTCCGCCACGTAGCGGCTGAGCCTGGCCTCCACCACCGTCGCGCCGAGCTCGGCCAAAAAGCCGTACACCTCGCCGGTGTAGGAGTCGGTCCGGAGGTCCTCGACCGCCAGCATCTGCGAGGCGAACGGCTCGGGGATCCACGCGGAGCCGTGGGGTATCGAGGCCACGATCGGCCGCCGTGGCCCTGCCGGGGCCCGCAGCGTGACCGCCGCCCGGGCCACTTCGACCCCCGGCTCGCCTCGGACCTCCGTGCCGGGGTCCCTCCCACGGCGGTGGTCCGTCCGGCCTTCGTGGCCGCTCAGCTTCCGGCCGCCCCGGCGAGCGGCTCGGCCGCGACCTTCGCAGCGGCGTCCTCGCCGGGGAAGCGGTAGGTGTCCCGGCCCCGCCGGCGGGTCCCCCAGGCGAAGGCCAGCCCCAGGGCGAGCAGGACCGCGAAGGTCACGTCGACCCCCGAGCCGATCGCCTCCGGCCCGTACACGAAGAACGCCACGAGCAACAGACCCATCACCGTGCTCGAGGCTACCGAGGCGACCAGCAGCCCGCGGTGGGAGTGCGGAGCGAGGGCGGCTTCGGGAAGCCTCCGGTGGCCGGTGGTGAGGAAGACAGTGGCGGTGAGCGAGTCGAGGAAGAACTCCGCCAGCAGGAAGAAGCCGGCTGCGGAGAGCACCAGGTCGAAGAACCTGGAGAGCGAGGAGATGAACAGCTGGCCGGCGACGACGGCGGTGGCCGCCCCGAGGCAGGTGACGATCGCGAAGCCGGGGACCCGGCGCCGGTTGAGCTTCCCGAAGCTGCCCGGGATCAACCCCTCACGGCCCATCGCGAAGAGGGCCCGGGTGAGGATGAAGCTGGTGAGCCACAACCCGCCGGCGGTGGACATGAGGACCGGCACGAGCATCGTCCAGCCGGCCCCCGGGACCAGGCGATGGGCCCAGGAGGCGAGTGGGTCGACCGAGCCGGCCAGCGAGCGCATCGGGGTCTCACCGAGCATGAGCGGGTACAGCACGCTGTAGAAGACCAGCGCGCCGAGCGCCCCGACGATCCCTCCGATGCCCGGGTCGGAGCGGGGGCGGGCAGCTTCCTCGGAGGCGTAGCTGTCGATCTCCCAGCCGTCGAGGACCGTGGCCGCGATGACCGCGACCACGAGCATCCCCCCGACTGGCGGAGGGCCGAAGTGGACCGGCACCCCGATGCTCCCGAGCCGGACCACGCCGATCACCCCGAAGGCGGCCAGGGACACCATCTCGACCGCGAAGAAGACCTGGGTGACGCGGGCGGTCGGCCGGCTGCCGAGCAGGAGGGGGATCGCGGCGAAGAGCAGCCAGAAGACGGTCACCGCCATCTGGACGACGGCCGGGGCGCGGTGGCCGGGCGCGACGAGCGCGAGGGTGTAGGAGCCGGCGGGGATGGCGATCGGGGGGATCGAGAGGAAGTAGGCGAGGATCAGGATCCACGCCTGGTAGCGCGACACGCTGCGACCGACGATGCGCGCCGACCAGTGGTACGAGGCGCCAGCGTGGGGGAAGTGGCGGTTGAGCAGGCGGAACACGAAGCTCGACGCGACGAACGGCAGGGCGAGCGCGGCGATCGCCGGCAGCGTCCACCACCCTGCCTGGGCGGCCATGACCCCGCCGGTGGCGGCCACCGAGAACATCGGCCCGACGCTCGAGACCGACAGCGGGATCAGGTCCCGGAGCCCGAACGCCTGGGCGAGGCTGTCGGTCTCGCGGGGGTGCGCGGCGTCTTCGGCAGGCGGGTCAGTCGGCACGAGCGGCGGTCCTCCGGCTCCGGGCGGGCAAGCGGACCGTACCGTTGATGCGAGCTGTTTGCACAACCGCCCGGGTCACACCCCGGGAGAGGGCCCGGGCCCAGCAGGTAGCTCGGTCAGGGGGCGGAGCTGGTGGCGGGGACCGCCGCGGCCGCCTTCAGGTGGACCTCGTCGTGGCGGACCTGTGCCCATCCGAGGCGCCGGAGGGCGGCGATCACCCACCACCCGGGGTCGATCTCGCGGGCCGCGAACGACAGGCGGGCCGAGGTGGGGGCGGCATGGTGGTTGCTGTGCAGCCCCTCGCCGGCGACGAGCCAGGCGAGCCACTGGTTGTTGGTCGCCAAGCCGGGGAAGGGACGGCGGCCGAAGCGGTGCCCGATGGCGTTGATCGCCGAGCTGGCGAGCAGGTAGGTGCCCACGTGCACCGCCGAGGCGATGACCACCAGGTGCCAGTTGCCCCAGAAGACGAGGAAGAAGATCCCCACGCCGAGGCCCAGTCCGAGCCATCCGCGGTCGAACAGCACCCGGTCCCAGCGGTCCGGCGGCAGGTCCCTGGCGTAGCGGCGGACGGTCTCGGGATCGTCGGCGACCCGCTTGTAGAGGATCACGTTGGCGAGCTGCACGGTGAAGAAGCCCGACACGACGGGGGAGTGGGGGTCGCCTTCGACGTCGGTGAACGCGTGGTGCTTGCGGTGGACAGCCACCCACTCGCGGGGCTTGATGCCGGTTGTCAGCCAGATCAGGGCACGGGCGGCGAACAGCGGCCGGCGGCCGAGGGTTAGTGCCTTGTGCGACATCGCGCGGTGGAGCACGACCGTCGTCAGGTACAGGCCCAACTGGCAGGTCGCTAGGCCGACGAGGACGGCGATGAGAGGCCCGGGCACCCTTCCGACGCTACCCGACTGCCGGGCTCTGGGCGAGCCTGGCCCGTCCCGTGGGCCCGGGCCGGTAGCGTCGAGCGGGTGAGCACTCCACCCGGCCCCTGCCCGCCGGTCGGCGCGCCCGCCGCCCCGCCGGCCGTGACGGTGTGGGACACTGCCCACCGAGGTCCTGCCCCTGCACGTCTTGGAGCCCCGCTACCGAGCGCTGATGGCCGAGCTCGACGATCACGCCGAGCGCCTGCGCAGCACCGCCGGGCTGGCAGGCGACGTCGCGCAGTTGCTTGCCCTGCGTATCGGCGGGGCAGAATGATCGCTGGTCCGCGAACGGAGGGTGCCGTGGCAAGGAGCAGACGCGACGACGGTTCGTTCCGCGAGGTCGTGGCCGACCTCGTCAGGCTCGTCGTCGCCTACGCCAAGCAGGAGACGCTCGGTCCTCTCGGATCACTCGGGCGCTTCGTGCTGTTCGGGGTGATCGGGGCGCTGCTCACGAGCGTCGGCGGGTTCCTGCTCAGCCTCGCTCTGGTACGGGCCCTCCAGAGCGAGCTGAGCGGTCCCCTCGGGGGGAACCTCAGCTGGGTTCCCTACGTCGGCGGAGCCGTCGTAGCCCTGGCGTTCGTCTTCGTCGCCTTGACCCGCATGTTGAAGGCGCCGCGATGAGCCCCGGGTCGAGGCGGGCGTCGCGGTCGGGTCCGGTGCAGGGCAGCGGCCCCGACGGGCGGGTGGAGATCGGGGACATCCGGGAGAAGCTCGCCGCGCTGCGCGGCGAGGTGGACGAGACCACGGAGGCGGCCAGGCCGTACCTCACCTATGCGGCGGTCGGGGGCGTAGTAGCCCTCGTGGCGCTCGCGTTCCTCGCAGGCCGGCGCCGGGGTCGGCGGAAGTCGACCTGGGTCGAGATCCGGCGGCTCTGAACGCGATGGGAAGGCTGCTGCGCACCCTCGTCAGGCGCGGGCTGCGCCTCGGTTGGCGGCGCGGGGTGCTGGGGGGCAACCGCTCCTGGGTGGTGGTGGGTGGCCTGGCCCTCCTCGGCCACCTGGCCGGGCGGGCCTTCGGGCGGGAGGCGGACGTCGTGGTCCGCGAGCGGATCTCCCCGGGGGAGGCCTTCGAGGTGCGCCACCTTCCCCGGGACCGATAGCCGTCGGCCTCCCGGGTCGCGGGTGCTCGCCGTCGATGCCCTCCGGGCCTCGACGGGCGTCGCGGGCTCCGGGGCTGCCACCATGGTCGGGTGCGAGTGTTGCTCCGCAACCCCGACCGCGAGGTGGAGGTGGCCGGCCCCATCGGGGTGCGGGCCCTGCTCTCCCGACTGGGGATCAACCGGGAGGCGGTCCTCGTGATCGCCGACGGCACCCTGGTGACCGGCGACGCCCGGCTCGACGACGACGCGCAGGTGGAGATCCGGCCGGTGATCTCGGGGGGCGCCACGTGAGGTGCAGCTCCTGCCGGGCGCCGGCGGTGCTCGACGTGGCGCGCCACAACGCCGCCTTCTGCGAAAGGTGCTTCCTCACCCACTGCCGGGAGCAGGTCGCCCGGGCCGTCCGCCACTTCGGCATGCTCGACGACGGCGACCGGGTCCTGGTCGCGGTCTCCGGGGGCAAGGACAGCCTGGCGCTCTGGGACCTGCTCCTCGACCTCGGCTACCGGGCCGACGGGCTGCACCTCGGGCTCGGAATCGACGGCTACAGCGACGCGGGGGCGCAACGCACCCGCGTCTTCGCTGCCGACCGTGGTGCCCGCCTGCAGGTACTGGACCTGCCCTCCGAGCTCGGCTTCGACATCCCCAGCGGGTCCCGGGCGGCCCGGCGGACCCCCTGCTCGGCGTGCGGGCTGTCCAAGCGCCACCTGTTCAACGCGGCAGCCCTGGAGGGGGGCTACGCTGCGGTCGCGACCGGTCACAACCTCGACGACGAGGTCGCGGTGCTGTTCGGCAACGTGCTGCGCTGGGACCTGGCCTACCTGGGACGACAGCTCCCCGTGCTCCCCGCCGCGCCGGGTTTCGCCCGGAAGGTGAAGCCACTCGTCCGCCTCGGCGAGCGGGAGACGGCCGCCTACTGCGTGGTGCGGGGCATCGACTACGTCATCGAGGAGTGCCCGATGTCGGCGGGCAACCGTCACCTGCGCTACAAGGAGGCCTTCAACTCCATCGAGGAGCGTTCGCCGGGCACCAAGGCGGCTTTCTACTTCGGCTTCCTGGAGCGGATCACGCCCCTGGTCGAGCCGGCCGCCGCCGCGGAGCGCGGCGATCTGCACCCCTGCCCGTCGTGCGGGTCGCCGACGGTGACCGAGGTGTGCGCCTTCTGCCGCCTGGCGGAGCGGGCGCGAGCGTGACCACCGCGGGGGTCCCGGTCGGCTCCGGAGAGCACGGCTCCCCCCCCGAGCCCGGACCGCTCGGCCGGGGCCCGCTGCGGGCCGGCGACCGGGTGCTGCTCCTGGACGCCAAGGGACGCCGCTACCTGGTCACCCTCACCCCCGGCGAGGAGTTCCACACCCACGCCGGCCCGGTCGCCCACGACCAGATCCTCGGGCGCGACGAGGGGATCCTCGTGCGCTCCGCGCGCGGCTCGCGATACACCGTGGTGCGTCCCACCCTCTCGGACGTGGTCCTGAAGATGCCCCGCGGAGCCCAGGTCATCTACCCCAAGGACCTCGGACCCCTGCTGATCCTGGCGGACGTGTTCCCCGGGGCGCGGGTGCTCGAGTCGGGTCTCGGGTCAGGGGCGCTGTCCATGGCCCTGCTCAGGGCCGGGGCGGAGATCACCGGCTACGAGATACGGGAGGACTTCGCCGCCCGGGCCCGGGCCAACGTCGCCGGGTTCCTCGGGCAGGGAGCCCTCGAGCGCTACCACGTGGAGGTCCGGGACGTCTACGAGGGCGTCGCGACGACCGGGCTCGACCGGGTTGTGCTCGACCTGCCGGAGCCCTGGCGGGTGATCGGGCCGGCAGAGGCAGCCCTGCGCCCGGGCGGGATACTCGTCGCCTACCTGCCCACCATCCTGCAGGTGTCGACCCTGCGCGACCGGCTGGCCCGGTCGGGCTTCGGGTTGGCCGAGACCGTCGAGGTGCTCCAGCGCAGCTGGCACGTCGAGGGCCAGTCGGTCCGGCCAGACCACCGCATGGTCGCCCATACCGGGTTCCTCACCAGCGCCCGGCTCCTCGGGGACGCCGCCTCGGGCGTGATGGCGGCCGACCCCGGGGAGCCCGACGGCTCGCCCGAGCACGACGGCGGGCCTGGCTGATGGACGCGCTCGACGCCGTGGTCCTCGCCGTCTCGGTGCTCGCCGGCGTCGGCGGCTACCGGGCCGGGCTCCTCGCCAGGTTGCTCTCGTGGATGGGGTTGGCGGCGGGGATCTTCCTCGCCGCCCGCTTCCTCCCCCGGATCATCGCCCTCGTGTCGCTGTCGAGCCCCACTTCCCGCCTGGCGGTCGCCGCTGCGGTGCTGGTGGGGGCCGCGTTCGTGGGGATGGCCGCCGGGCAGCTCCTCGGCCGTCGGATCCACGGGGCGCTGCCGCCAGGGGCGCCGCGCTCGGTGGACCGGCTCGTCGGCGCCGCGGTCGGGGTCCTGAGCGTCCTGGCCGCCCTCTGGCTGCTCCTGCCGGCGATCTCGTCGGTGCCCGGGTGGCCGTCGGCGGCCGCGCGGAGCTCGGTGGTGTCACGCTGGGTGAGAGGCACCCTGCCGAGGCCCCCCAACACCCTGCAGGCGCTGCGCCGCCTGGTGGGCAACAACGGGCTGCCCCAGGTGTTCGCCTCCCTCGACCCTAGGGGGGCCGTCGGACCCCCCCCGGCCGCGAGCCCCCTCCGCCCGGCGGTGCTGGCCCGGGCGGAGGCTTCGACGGTGAGGGTGAAGGGCCAGGCGTGCGACCGCATCCAGGAGGGCAGCGGCTTCGTCGTCGCCCCCGACCTGGTCGTGACCAACGCCCACGTCGTCGCCGGGGAGCCCCCGGGCTCGACGTCGGTGCTCCGCCCCGACGGCCGGACCTTCGCCGCCCGGGTGGTGCTCTACGACTCCGAGCGGGACATCGCCCTGCTGCGGGTCCCCGGCCTCGACGAGCCGGCCCTGCCCCTGGCCGACGCCCGAGTCGGCAGTCGGGGCGACGTCCTCGGCCACCCTGGGGGCGTCGCCCGCCTGGTGGTGAGCCCCTACGCCGTGGACCGGCAGATCACCGCCGTCGGCGAGGGGCTCTACCACCGTCACCACACCCGACGCCAGGTGCTCGTCCTGGCGTCGGGCCTGCGCCCCGGGGACTCGGGCAGCCCGCTGGTCGACGTCCACGGCAGGGTCGTCGGCATCGCCTTCGCGGTGGCCGTCGGCCAGCCCGACACCGCCTATGCGCTCAGCACCGCAGAGCTGCGCCCCGACCTTGCCGGAGCCCACGCGGCCACGGTGAGCACCGAAGCCTGCCTGGGAGGCTGAGCCCCGACGGCTACTCCTCGGTCCGGGACTACTCCTCGATGAAGATGCACTCCCCGGGGCACTCCTCGACGGATTCCCGAACGGCCTCCTCCATCCCTTCGGGAACTGCGGCGAGGCCGGCGTGGCCGCCGGGGTCGTCGAAGACCTTGTCGCCTTCCTTCACGTAGGACAGGCCGTCGTCGAGCAGCGTGAAGACCGCGGGGGCGATCTCCTCGCACAGACCGTCTCCGGTGCAGAGATCCTGGTCGATCCAGACCTTCATGCCTTCCTTCGCTTTGCTAGACACCCGGGGCCGCCGGGGGGCCGGGGCTTCCAATACGACCCTAGACGATGCTATCCGCGCAGACCGGATTGACGCGACGCAGGCTGGAGAAACACCGGTGGGCTCCCGCAGTTGCCCGGCGGCGGCGAGTAGGGTCCGCGCATGAGCCACCCCCAGGCGCGGCAGGCCCGGTGCGGACCGCCGGCCACGGCGGTGGGCCCACCGACGAGCGCAAGGAGGAGGCGTCCGTGACCAACTCCGAGGGATTCGACCCGACCGCCCGGCGCGGCCTCGAGGACCGCGACCCAGAGCTGGCGGAGACGAGGGAGCACTGCCTGGCGCTGGAAGAGGAGATCGAGACCCTCCGCAGGCGGGTGCAGGACGCCCCGAAGCGGGTCCGCACGCTCGAGGAGAGGCTCCTCGAGACCAAGGGCCAGCTCCAGCAGGCGATCTCCCAGAACGAGCGGCTGACCTTCACCCTCCGCGAGGCCCGTGAGCACATCGCCGCGCTGCGCGAGGAGGTCGACAAGCTCACCCAGCCGCCGTCGGCCTACGGCACGCTCCTCGGCCACAACGACGACGGCACCGTCGACGTGTTCTCCGGCGGCCGCAAGATGCGGGTCGCGGTGCACCCCGAGCTGGTCGACGGAGAGGCTCGGGCCGGCCTGCGCCGGGGCCAGGAGGTCGTGCTCAACGAGTCGCTCAACGTCGTGCTGGCCCGCTCGCCGGAGGTGTCCGGCGAGGTGGTCACCCTGAAGGAGTCCTTCGAGGACGGCCGGGCGATCATCGTCGGCCGGGCGGACGAGGAGCGGGTCGTCGAGATCGCCGACAGCCTGCGAGGGGTGAGGCTCCGGGCGGGGGACTCCGTGATGATGGACTCCCGCACCGGACTGCTGCTCGAGAAGCTCCCCCGCCCGGAGGTGGAGGACCTGATCTTGGAGGAGGTCCCCGACATCTCCTACGAGGACGTCGGTGGCCTCGACCGCCAGATCGAGGCGATCACCGACGCCGTCGAACTGCCCTTCTTGTACCGGGACCTCTTCGTCGAGCACCGCCTGCCCGCCCCCAAGGGCATCCTGCTCTACGGCCCACCGGGGTGCGGGAAGACCCTCATCGCCAAGGCCGTCGCCAACTCCCTCGCCAAGAAGGTCGCCGAGGTGTCCGGGGACCGCAACGCCCGCTCCTACTTCTTGAACATCAAGGGGCCCGAGCTGCTCAACAAGTACGTCGGCGAGACCGAGCGCCAGATCCGGCTGGTCTTCCAGCGGGCCCGGGAGAAGAGCGAGGAGGGCGTCCCAGTGATCGTCTTCTTCGACGAGATGGACTCGCTGTTCCGGACCCGCGGCACGGGCATCTCCTCGGACATGGAGTCGACGATCGTCCCGCAGCTCCTGGCCGAGATCGACGGCGTGGAGACGCTGAAGAACGTCATCGTGATCGGCGCCTCCAACCGGGAGGACCTGATCGACCCGGCCATCCTCCGCCCGGGGCGCCTGGACGTGAAGATCAAGATCGAGCGCCCCGACGCCGAGGCGGCGGCGGCGATCTTCGCCCGGTACTTGACGAGCGACCTCCCCCTCGACGAGGGCGAGGTCGCCACGCTGGGTGGGGGCGACCGGGACAAGGCGGTCCGGGCGATGACCGAGCGCACCGTGGCCGAGATGTACCGGGACGACGAGGACAACCAGTTCCTCGAGGTCACCTACCAAAACGGTGACAAGGAGACGATGTACTACAAGGACTTCGCCTCCGGGGCGATGATCGAGAACATCGTCCGCCGGGCGAAGAAGCTGGCCATCAAGCGCACGATCGCCGGCCAGGGCCGGGGGATCAGGACCCAGGATCTCATCGACTCGATCAAGCAGGAGTACAAGGAGCACGAGGACCTGCCCAACACGACCAACCCCGACGACTGGGCGAAGATCTCCGGCAAGAAGGGCGAGCGGATCGTCTACATCCGGACCATCACCGCCCTGGGCGACGAGACGACCGGTGGCCGGGCCATCGAGCGGGTCACGACCGGCCAGTACCTCTAGCCGGCGCGACCTTCCCCGCCGCTCCCCCCGATCGCTCCCGGGGTTCGGTAGGGTCGAACCGTGGCACTCGCGAAGGTCCTCGGCCTCGAGACCGAGTACGGGATCATCGTCAAGGGTTCGGCGGAGCCGAACCCGATCGCGGCGTCCTCCGCGCTGATCAACGCCTACGTGGCGGAGATCTCCCGCCGGGTGAGCTGGGACTTCGAGGACGAGTCCCCCGGGCGCGACGCCCGGGGCTTCGCCCGGGAGGAGGCCTCGCCCCCGGAGGTGGAGACCCACCTGGTCAACGCGGTGCTGACCAACGGGGCGCGCTACTACGTGGACCACGCCCACCCGGAGTACTCGACGCCCGAGTGCTCCACCGTCCGCGAGGTCGTGTTGTACGACAAGGCAGGTGAGCTGATCCTCGCCCGCTCCGTCGAGGCCGCCGGCCGGCTGCTGCCCCCCGGGCAGCGCCTGGTGGTGTTGAAGAACAACTCCGACGGCAAGGGCAACTCCTACGGCACCCACGAGAACTACCTCATGGACCGCGCCGCGCCCTTCGCCGGGGTCGTTCGCCACGTCATGCCCCACTTCGTGTCCCGGCAGGTCTACACCGGAGCGGGGAAGGTCGGCTGCGAGGCGACCGGTTCGACCCGGGAGAGCGTCGGCTTCCAGCTCACCCAGCGGGCCGACTTCTTCGAGGAAGAGGTCGGCTTGGAGACCACCTTGAAGCGCCCGATCGTCAACACCCGCGACGAGCCGCACTGCAACTCCCAGAAGTACCGGCGGCTCCACGTGATCACCGGGGACGCCAACCTGTCGGAGATCGCCACGCTGCTCAAGGTGGGGACCACCGCCTTGGTCCTCTCGATGGTCGAGGACGACTGGTACGCCCGGGCAGGGGCCAAGGATCTCACCCTGAGCGCGCCCGTGGCCGCCATGCGCGCGGTGTCCTACGACCTGAGCCTCCGCCGACCGCTCGCCCTCGCCGACGGCCGGTCGATGACCGCCCTGGAGATGCAGTGGGAGGAGCTCGACCTGGCCCGCAAGTACGCCGAGGACCTGGGCGCCGACGCGGTGGGCGGCAGCGACGCCGGAGCGGAGATCCTACGGCTGTGGGAGGAGGTGCTCACCGGCCTCGAGGCCGACCCGATGTCGATGGCCACCAAGCTCGACTGGGTCGCCAAGTACCGGGTCATAGACGGCTACCGCGAGCGCCACGGCCTGGGATGGAACGACCCCAAGCTGGCGCTGATGGACCTCCAGTACCACGACGTCATGCCGGCGCGCTCGCTGTACGCCCGGGTCGGCATGGAACGCATCGTGGACCTCCGAGCCGTCGAGGCGGCGGTGACCGAGCCCCCCGAAACGACGAGGGCGTACTTCCGCGGCCGCTGCCTGCAGCGGTGGGCATCGTCGATCGCCGCCGCCAACTGGGATTCGCTGGTGTTCGATCTCGGGTCCGACCCGCTGCGACGGGTTCCCATGATGGAACCGCTCAGAGGGACCAAGGCCCACGTCGATCAACTGCTCAACAGCGTCTCCAGCCCGGCTGAGCTGCTGGAGCGGTTGGGCTCCTGAGGAGAGCACGCAACATGGCAGAACGAGAGCAGATCAAAAAGCAGGCCCCTTCCCGTAGCGACGGCGAAGCCGTCGAGGAGGTGCCCACGACCAGCAGGCGCGGCGACGAGCTGAAAGCCGAGCTCGACGACCTGCTCGACGAGATCGACGAGGTCCTCGAGGAGAACGCCGAGGAGTTCGTCCGCAGCTACGTCCAGAAGGGCGGCCAGTAGGACCGGACGCGCCCGCCCGACCGGCCGCCTGCCGGTAGGGTGCGGGCCGCTATGAGCCTTCCGATGTTCCCGCCGGAGGACGATCCCGGTGCCGACTTCGCCTCCGTGCTGCGCCGCTGCGGCCTGGACCCCTTCGCCGCGGTCTCCGGGGCCCCCGGAGGGCCTCGGAGCGCACCGGCGGCCTTCGAGGACCTGCACTCCACGACGATCGTCGCCGTCCGCTACCGAGACGGGGTGGTCATGGCCGGCGACCGCCGGGCTACCGCGGGATCGTCAATCGCCCACCGCACGATGGAGAAGGTGCACCCCGCCGACGGCCACAGCGGGGTGGCGATCGCCGGCTCAGCCGGGCCGGCGATGGAGATGGTCCGCCTCTTCCAGCTCCAGCTCGAGCACTACGAGAAGGTGGAGGGGCAAGCCCTGAGCCTGGAGGGCAAGGCCAACCAGCTCTCTCAGATGGTCCGCAGCCACCTGGGCATGGCGATGCAGGGCTTCGTGGTGGTCCCGCTCTTCGCCGGCTACGACCTGCGGCGCTCGGTCGGGCGCATCTACACCTACGACCCGACCGGCGGCCGCTACGAGGAGACCGACTTCCACGCCGACGGCTCGGGGGGGCGCGACGCCCGCACGACCGTCAAGCTCGGCTGGCGCGCCGACCTCGACCGGACGGAGGCCGTGGAGCTGTCGGTGCGTGCCTTGTGGCAAGCGGCAGACGAGGACTCCGCTACCGGGGGGCCCGACCCGGTGCGGGGCATCTACCCGACGGTCGCGACGATCACCGCCGAGGGATACCAGCAGGTGCCCGAGAGCGAGGTCGCGGAGCGCTTCGCCTCGGTCGTCGCCGGGCTCGCGGGGGGGGGACAGCCGTGAGCATGCCCTGGTACGTAGCTCCCGAGCAGTTCATGAAGGACAAGGCCGACTTCGCCCGCAAGAACATCGCCCGGGGCCGGCCGCTGGTAGCAGTGGTCTACGACGACGGGATCCTCATCTGCGCCGAGAACCAGTCGGCTTCGCTCCACAAGGTCAGCGAGATCTACGACCGGATCGCCTTCGCCGGCGTGGGCCGCTACAACGAGTTCGACCAGCTGCGGCGATCCGGCGTGCAGCACGCCGACATCAAGGGGTACCAGTTCTCCCGGGAGGACGTCGACGCCCGGTCGCTCGCCAACCTCTACGCCCAGTACATGGGCAACGTCTTCACCCACGAGATGAAGCCGCTCGAGGTGGAGATCCTCGTAGCCGAGGTCGGCGACGTCGCCGGCCACGACCAGCTGTTCCACATCCTCTACGACGGCTCGGTGGTCGACGAGGACCGCTCCACGGTGCTCGGCGGCGAGGCCGACGCCATCGCCGGGAGGCTTCGGGAATCGCTCCGGGAGGGCTGCAACCTATCGGAGGCGCTCACCGCCGCCACCCGGGCGCTCGAGGGGCCCGACCGCAGCGTCGACCCCTGCGACCTCGAGGTCGCCGTCCTGCAGCGCTCCAACGGTCGGCGGGCGTTCCGCCGCCTGGCCGAGCACGAGGTCACCGAGCTGCTCCCCCCGGCAGAGCAGCCGTCGCAAGACCCGCGTGAAGGCGGTGAGGGGCCGTCCGCCTCTGCATGACGCGCCCCGAGCAGTACCGAGGAGAAACTTGCCTGCTGGACTGTTTCGCACCCAAACCCCGAGATGAGGGCTGGTGAAGAACTCCAGCAGGCAAGTTCCTTCCCAGTAGGACGACCTGCTTGCGGACGGCCGGTCACCAGATCGGAA
>JAJZWW010000037.1:8913-13958 GCA_021846485.1 Actinomycetes bacterium | reverse complement strand
CCGATCTCGAGGAGGGCTACTTGTACCGCCTTCCCGACAGCGTCGACGACGTGGAGATCGCGCCGCTGCTCTGCGCCGGGATCATCGGCTACCGAGCCTTGCGCCGTGCCGAGCTGCCCCCGGGGGGCCGGCTCGGGCTGTACGGCTTCGGCGGATCCGCCCACCTGGTCGCGCAGCTGGCCATCGCGGAGGGGGCCAGGGTCCACGTGCTGACCAGGGGGGAGGCCGACCGCCGGCTCGCCGTCGAGCTGGGGGCCGCCTCCGCGGGCGACGCCTACCAACGACCACCCGAGCCGCTCGACGCGGCCATCCTGTTCGCTCCGGTCGGCGACCTCGTGCCGGTGGCCCTGGCGGCCCTCGACCGGGGGGGCACCCTGGCCGTCGCGGGGATCCACCTGAGCGACATCCCGGGCCTGCGCTACCGGGAGCACCTCTTCGAGGAGCGCAGCCTTCGCAGCGTGACCGCGAACACCCGCGAGGACGGTCGGGCGTGGCTGGCCGCGGCGCAGCGGGCCGGGGTGCGCGCGACCGTCGAGCGCTACCCGTTGGAGGAGGCCGACCACGCCCTCTCGGACCTCTACCACGGCCGCTTCCGCGGGGCGGCGGTGCTGGTGACCGAATAGGGGAAAGTCCCCCGCGACGGCCGCCGGGCGGGTGTGGAGGCCTTTCCCCTACCCGGTTCCAGGAGCCGGCTCGGGGGGCTCCAGGCCGTAGAGGTCGCCGACCACGGTGCGCGCGAGAAACACCGCTTCGTCGAGCGTCACGCGCCTGCCCCGCTCCCACGCCTCCTCGAAGCGACCATCGTCGAGCGCCTCGGCGTACGCCCGAACCCGGGGCACGCATCCGCAACCCGCCCGACGAACAGCTCGACCGCCGGCGGGGCCCGTCGGCGCTCTCCGGCGGGGTCGTCGAGAGGAGATCGACCCGGACGCGCCGCTTCCCCGGGCACCGTGCCCCAGAGAACAGGGCCCGAGGGACGCGCGGGCTAGAGTGGAGCAGGGTCGCCTGCAGGGGCGGCGAGAGGGTGCGCCGAGAGAGGCTGTGACAGTGGTAGCGCCGACACCCTGGGAAGAGCTGGCCGGCGGGATGCAGATCGGGGACCTGGTGCTCTTCTCCGGCTCGGAGAACCTGAGCCGGGCGCAGGTCCTGGAACCGGCGGGGCTGTCGCTCGACGACTGCTTCGCCAACACCTCGACGGCGTCGCTGCCCACCGCGCGCTCGACCGCCGGCGACGGGCGTGGGGCGCAGCCCCACCGGGGACGCTGAGCCCCGGGAGGCCACCCCGGCTGAGCGGAGAGGCCGGGACGCCGAAGCTGCGCGGGTGGCTCCATTGCGCCGCGTTCGTCGTAGCTCTCCCCGGGGGTGCCCTCCTCGCGGAGCGCAGCGGAGGGCGCCCGTCGGTGGTGGTCTACGCGCTCAGCCTGGTAGCGCTGTACGGGGTGAGCGCCGCCTACCATCTGCTGCCGATGTCGGAGGGGGCCCGCAGCTGGATGAGGCGCGCCGACCACGCCACGATCTACCTGGTGATCGCCGGTGCGTTCGGCCCGTTCTGCCTGCTCGTGGTCGGCGGGACAGAGGGCAGGGTGCTGCTGTACCTCGTCTGGGCCGGGGCGGCCGCCGGCGTCGGGCTGAAGCTCGCCCGCTTCGAACGCTCCCACGCGGCCACCGGGACCCTCTACGTGGTGCTCGGATGGCTCGCCGCGGTGGCCCTCCCCACCGCGCTGCGCCGCCTCGACACCGCCGACATCGTGCTCATGTTCACCGTCGGCGTGCTCTACACGGCTGGCACGGTGGTGCTCGTGACCCGCTGGCCCGATCCCTTCCCCGACGTGTTCGGGTACCACGAGGTGTGGCATGCGATGGTCGTGGCCGCCAGTGCCTGCTACTTCGCGGTGGTCTGGTCGATCGTCTGACATGGGAGCGCAGCGGGCGCGTCAGGGTGGTGGGGTTGCAGTCCCCGCCGCCAGTGGGTGCGGGGCACAGCCCTGCCGGCGGCGCTGATGCGCCCGATGCTGGCGGCGGCTGCGGCGACGACCGCGGGGGTCGCTCCGGTGTTCCTGACCAGCGCGACCGCCGTCCAGATCGGCCGCTCCCTGCCCCTCGGGGGTCGGCACCTCGGGATCGCCGTCGCCGCGTTCTTCGCCACTTCGGCGCTGTGCGCGGCGGTCTCGGGGCGCCTGACCGAGCGGGCCGGCGCGGCTCTCGTGATGCGGGCTGCGCTGGTCCCGACGGTGCTGTCGCTCCGATCTCTCGCCGCCTTCGTGCGCACCTGGCCCGAGCTGGTCGGCACCCTGGCGGTGGCCGGCGTCGGCAACGGCACGATCCAGCCGGCGGCCAACGGGTACATCGCGGGCGCGGTTGGGGCAGGCCGCCAGGGACTCGCGTTCGGCGTCAAGCAGGCCGCCATCCCTGCCGCCGTCCTGCTGTCGGGCCTGGCGGTGCCCGCGGTCGCGCTGAGCGTGGGCTGGCAGTGGGCGTTCGCCGCCGCCGCCGCATCGGCGGTCGGGGTGGCCGGCACCCTCCGCCACCCGCGCCGCCGGGACCGGCCCGGGGCCGCAGCGGAAGACCGCTCGCGTGCCGACGACTCCGGCGGCGGGTCACCGGGACCGCCCGCGACGCCAGGCAGGCCGGTCCCACGGGCCCAGCTGGCCCGCCCGGGCCCGGAGCTCGACCGCCAGGCGCTGCTCGTCCTGGCGGCCGGCAGCGCGTGCGGGTCCGCCGCAGCCAACGCGCTCGGCGCTTTCGTGGTGCTCGACGCGGTGCACGCCGGCGCCGCACCGTCGGCCGCCGGACTGATCGCCGGGATCGGGGGCGCGGCCAGCCTGGTGATGCGGCTCTACCTGGGGCACCGGGCGGATCAACGGGGGGACGCCCAGTTCGGGGTGGTCGCCCTCGCGATGGTGGTCGGAGTCGCCGGCTTCGTCGGCCTGGCCCCGGGAGTCGGGGAGCTGCTCGTGCCGGCCGTCGTGGTCGCCTACGGCACCGGCTGGGCGTGGGCCGGCTTGTTGACCTACGCGGTCGCCGACACCTATCGCAGCGCTGCAGCGCGCGCCACGAGCCGCACCCAGAGCGGCGCCAGCGTGGGTGCCTGCATCGGACCGCTCGGCTTCGGGGTGCTCGTCGACTCACTCGGCTGGTCGGCGGCGTGGCTCGTCGCCGCGGCCGTCCTCACCCTCGCCGGCGCGCTGGTCGTGGTCGGCGCCCGGCTGCTCGCCCGCCCCCCGGGCACCCCTGTCCCCGCGAACGGAGAGTGAACCTGCCAGCGGCCGTCGTTGGCGCAAGCTGGGCATGCGTCGCTCAAGCTACGCTGACGACATGCACCTTCTCGGGGGCCGATCGCTCCCCTCTCGCCGCCGCTCCCGGGCGGCACTCGCCGCCGCCCTCGCCGCCGCCGGGATCCTGTGCGCCGCCTGCGGGTCGAGCACCTCGCCGGCCACCCACCCGGCTACCGCCCGGAAGGCCAAGGTGTCGGGGAGTGCCGACGTCGCCTACGCCGGGTCGTTGCAGCTGCTGGACGACAAGGTCATGGGCCCGGCGTTCAGCCGGGCGACGGGGTACGGCTACGAGGGACGCGGTGGAGGCTCGTTCGGCGTGGCCCGGGAGATCCTGGCGGGGGAGATCTCGCCCAACGTCTTCGAGAGCATCGGCGGGGCCCCGATCGCCCTCCTCGAGCCGAAGCTCACCTCGTGGTACGTCCAGGTGGCCGCCAGCCCGATCGTCTTGGCCTACAACCCGAAGAGCTCCTTCGCCCCGCAGCTGCGGGCGATCGCCGAGGGTCGCCGGCCGGTGCGGGACCTGTTCTCGTTGATGGAGGAGCCCGGCTTCCACCTGGGACGCACCAACCCCGAGACCGACCCCCAGGGCCAGGCGTTCGTCGAGATGGTCGAGCTGGCCCGAACCCGCTACCACCTGCCGGCCGACACCGTAGACCGGGTGCTCGGCCGGCTGGACAACCCGGCGCAGGTCTTCGCCGAGACTGCGCTCGAGGCCCGGCTCCAGTCCGGGCAGCTGGACGCGGCCAGTGCCTTCCTCTCCCAGGCGGTCCAGCTCCACCTGCCCTACGTGTCGCTACCCTCGGAGATCAACTTCGGCGACCCTTCGCTCGCCTCCGGCTACGCCGCAGCGACCCTCACGTTGACGGGAGGCAGGACCGTCCACGGCGTGCCCCTGGTCCTCGACGCGACGGTGCTCGGCAACCACGACCGGCCGGCGGCATCAGCCTTCGTCGCCTACCTGCTCTCGGCAGCGGGCCGAGACGAGCTCCGGCGAGGCGGCTACCGCCTCGTGACTCCCCGCCTCGTCGGTGACGCCTCGGCCGCCCCCGAGGAGGTCCGCCACGAGCTCGCCAGCTCGTAGCCTGTCCCAGACGGCGCCGCCGGTCGTCTCCACGCTGCGGAGGGCCTCGGGTGCCGCCTCGGCGATCGGCGCGGCGGTCGTGTGGGTCGCGTTGCTCGGCCCGATGATCGCGCTCGTGGCCCACCTGTCGCCCCGGGAGATCTCCTCCTCGCTCGGCGCCCCGGGGGCCCTTGCGCCGCTGGTCGTCTCGGTCGAGGCGAGCGCCACCGCCCTGGTGGTGCTCGTGGTGGCCGGGACTCCTCTCGCCTACCTGCTGGCCCACGGTCGCCTGCCCGCCCCCCGCCTGTGGGAGGCGGGTCTGCTGGTCAGCCTCCTGCTCCCCCCGCTGGTGATCGGCCTGCTGCTCGTGTTCCTGGTCGGCCCGGCCACCCCGATCGGGCACATCCTCTCCGAGATCCCCCTGTCGGCGACCAACACCTTCTTCGCCCTGGTGCTCGCCGAGGTCTACGAAGCCGCCCCGTACTACGTGCTCGGCGCCCAGGCCGCCTTCGCCTCCGTGGACCCGCGCCTCGAGCAGCAAGCCGCGCTGCTCGGCGACCCGCCCGCCCGCGTGCTGCGACGGGTCAGCCTGCCCCTCGCCGGCCCGGGCCTGGCTACGGCTCTGGCCACCGGGTGGGCCCGGGCGATCGGCGCGTTCGGGGCGGTGATCATCGTCGCCTACCACCCCTCCGGATTGCCGATGCAGATCT
>JAJZWW010000037.1:0-8903 GCA_021846485.1 Actinomycetes bacterium | reverse complement strand
ACGAGACCGGCTTGGCGTCGGCGCTACCGTTCGCCCTGGTGCTGGTCGTCGTCGCCCTGCCGTTGCCTCTCGTCGCCTACGGTTGGAGCGCCCGTGCTCGAGCTCGACGTTGAGGTCCCCCGCCGGCGCTTTTGCGTCGAGGCGGTGTTGCACGTCGCCGCGGCCGAGCGCTTCGCCCTCTTCGGCCCGTCGGGTGCCGGCAAGACGACCCTGGTCGAGACCGTGGCCGGCCTGGTACGGCCGCGGCACGGGTCGGTGGCCCTCGACGGCCGGGTGCTGTGGGCCCGGACCCGGGGGCGGAGAGCGACGACGGAGGTGCCGCCGTGGGACCGCGCGGTGGCGCTCGTCCGCCAGGACCCCGACCTCTTCCCCCATCTCGACGTGCGAGCAAACCTGGCGTACTCCCGCCGGCGGTCGGCTCCCGGAGAGCTCGACCGGCTGGTGCGGCTGCTCGAGCTGGAGGAGCTGCTCGACGCCCGGCCGAGCGGCCTCTCGGGGGGCCAGGCGCACCGGGTCGCCCTCGCCAGGGCGCTCGCCGGCGGCTGCCGGGCGCTCCTGCTCGACGAGCCCTACGCCGGCCTCGACGCCTCCCTGCGAGACCGGGTGACCGCCCTGGTGAGAGAAGAGGTCAGCCGCCGCGGGATCCCCGCCATGCTGATCTCCCACGAGCTCTCCGAAGCCCAGGCCTTCGCCGACACCATCGGGGTCGTCGACCAGGGTCGCCTGCTCCAGGTGGCCGCCCCTCGCGACCTCGTCCTCCGCCCCGCCACCCGACGGGTCGCCGAGCTGGTCGGCTACCGCGGCTTCGCGCCCGCAGCCGGGGCGTCGATCGGGGTGCACCCCGATCGGGTGAGGCCGGGCTCCCACCCCGACCGCGGACCGGTGCTCCGCGGTCGGTTGGTGAAGTCCCATCCGTCGGGGGTCGGCTTCGAAGCCGACGTGCAGGTGGACGGCGCCCGGATCACCTGCAGGTTCGGCGAGGAGGTAGGCCCCCCGGGGACCGACCTGGAGCTCACCGTCCTCGACCCGCCGTACTTCGGCCACGACGGCCGGATCCTCCCGGCCGCGCAGGTGACCTCGGCGTGACCCGCCCGGACCGCCCCGGCCGGACCGACCGGACCGGCGACCGTCCGACCCAGGCGCGACCCACCAGCGGCGCCGGGCGCGGCGACGAGGACCGGGCGACGGAGCGAGACGGCGCTAGCCTCCGGCTGGACCGGCTGGCACACGGCTTGTCCCAACAGGACCTAGCCGCCGGCGCCGGGGTGACCCGCCAGGCGGTTGCCGGACTGGAGACCGGCCAGTGGGACCCGTCGCTACGAGTTGCCCTGGGGTTGGCCCGCACCCTCGGCACGACCGTCGAGGAGCTGTTCGGACCGGCGTCGCAGCTCCCGGCCATCGACGCCGTCTCCCTCGCCCCCCTACCGGGAGGCCCGGGACGCGTCGAGATCGGCCGGGTCGGGTCCGCCGCGGTGGCCCTGCCCCTCGCCGGAGCCAACGGGATGCGCCCCGGCTTCGTGCCCTCCGACGGCGTAGCGGTCACCGTCGGAGCTGACCCGACCAGCTGCCGCGTCCGCCCGGTCGTCCCACCCCGTCCCGCCCTGGTGGTCGCCGGCTGTGACCCCGCCCTCCCGCTGCTGCGCGGCCCGCTCGAGCGCCTCGACCACCCCGTCGGCCTCCAGTGGTGGCCGTGCAGCAGCGAGGAGGCCCTCCGCCTGGCAGCCGCCGGAGCAGTCCACGTGGCCGGCTTCCACCGCGACCGCCGCACCGAGGTCGACTCGCGGCTGGCCGCAACGGACGGCGAGGGGCCCTGCGAGGTGGAGGTGCTCCAGTTCGCCTCCTGGAGCGAGGGCCTCGCCGTCGGACCGGCGCTCGGCCCACCAGTCGCCGGCCTGGCCGACGTCGCCCGCAGCCGCCTGCGGCTCGCCAACCGCGAGCCCGGCTCGCAGGCCCGCAACCTCCTCGACGCCGAACGCCTGCGGCTCGGCATCGCCGCCGAGGAGATCGTCGGCTACGCCAGCTCCGTCCAGGGCCACCTCCTGGTCGCATCGGCCGTCGCCGCCGGGGTCGCCGACGTCGGGGTGACCATCGAGCCGGCCGCTCTCGCCTGCGGGCTGGGCTTCGTGCCCCTGGCAGAGGAGCGCTCGTTGCTGGCCATCCCCCGCCGGCTGCTCGCCACGCCCGAAGTGCAGGCCCTCCTGCGGGTGCTCGCCTCGACGTCGGTGCGTGACCAGCTCTCCAACCTCCCCGGCTACTGCGACGTCGAGCGCTGCGGAGCCCCGATCCACGCTGCCTGACCGCCGGCAGACCTGCGCGACGCCAGGCAACCGCCAACGCGCCGGGGGCCGCCGGCGGACCGGCCGCCCGCTCAGCGGAGGGCCGCGGCCACCGCAGCAGGCGCCTGCCACGGCCCGTGCAGCGGGAGCAGGCGCCCGCCGCCGGCCCCGGCCAGGTCCGCGCAGGCGGCCATCGACTCGACCTGTGCGGCGAGAGCCAGCACGTGCAGCGCGACTCCGGCGCCGGGAGCCGACCCGGCCACCGGTACCGGGTCCGCCCCCTCGGTCGCCAGGCCGTCGGTGAGCGCCAGGACGTCCCTGCGGCCGGTGCCGGCGAGCGCCGCCTGGGAGAGGGCGGCCTCCAGGCCGGCGGCGAGGTCGGTGGTGTCGCCGCCCCGCAGCCGCAGGAGGCGCTCGACGACCGCCTCGGGCGGCGACGGGTCGCGCAGGTCGCGCAGGACCACGGCACGCGACCAGAAGGCGACCACCGCCAGCTCGTCGTGGGGGTCCGAACGGGAGAGCAGGGCGGCGACGGTGACCAGCGCGGTGACGAGCGGCGGTCCGTGCACCGACCCGGAGGCGTCCACGAGCAGGACCACTGCCCGTCCGGGCCGGCGCCAACCCCGCCACCGCAGGTCCCCGGCCCGCAGGTGGGCAGCGCCGGGGACCTCGGCAGCTTCGAGGGTCGCGTCGACGTCGAGGTCGGCCCCCAGACCCACCACCGGGCCGATCCGCGAGCAACCGCCGGTCGGAGAGGGACCGGGCTGCCGGGCTGCCGGCACGATCAACGCCGGGGCGAGGCGGCGGGCCCGTGCTCGCAGCGCAGGGTCGGTGGCCCGGGCCAGGTCGACCAGCAGCTCGAGCCCCTCTCCCGGGTCCTGATCGAGCACCCGTGCGAGCGCCTGGTCGTCGAGGGCTCCAACCGCCGGCGACACCTCCCCCAGACGGGGGTGGAGCCGCCCGAGCTCCGTGCGGCTGACGCTGCGGCGGTCCTGGTCCGCCAGGAGCCGTTCGACGTCCCCTGGGTCGCTCAGTGGTGGAAGGCAGCTGCGGCCCGGGAGGCGACCGATGGGGGTCGGCCCGGACCTTGGCCTTTTCTCGGCGGGTCCACCGCGGATCCGCCGGGGTCGCCCGGCACCACATTCGCCCAGATCTCGGCCACCACCTCCTCGGCGCTGCGGGCAACCCCCTCGCGCACCCGGACCCGGCCCGACAGGGCGGTGAGGGCCGCGTCGAGCCCCACCCTGCCGTCCCCGCCCCGGAGGTCCTGCAGGGCCCGGGCGACCGCGACGAGGTCGATCGCCCCGCGAACCGACGAACCGACCCGCAGGTCGGGGTGCGAGCGGCTCAGGCGGGCCGCCCTGACCGCGGCTCCCACCAGCCAAGCGGGGCCCGGTGAGACCCGGGAGACGATCTCCACCTCCTCCTCCTCGCCCTGGTAGCCGATCGCCAGCCGGCAGGTCCGGTCGTAGAGCGCCGGGGTGATCCGCCCGGTGCCCACCGGGTCGGAAGGGTTCATCGCGGCGACCAGCCGGAAGGTGGGGGAGGCGACCACCTCCCCGAAGCGGGGCACCTGCACCCGCCGCTCGGAGAGGGCTCCGAGAAGCACGTTGAGCGTCTCCTCGGGCACCCGGTTCAGCTCCTCCAGGTACAACAGGGCGCCCTCGCTCATCGCCCGCAGCAGCGGCCCGGGGACGAACCCGTCCGGCCGGTAGCCGTCGGCCAGCACCCGCGGCGGGTCGTGGTGGCCGAGGAGGCGCCCGGGAGTGAGCTCGGCGTTGCCCTCCACCGCCACCAGCCCGACGCCTGCGCCGGCGGCCAGGGCGCGAAGCAGCGTGGTCTTTCCCGTTCCCGGCGGCCCCTCGAGCAGGACGCTGCGACCCGCGGCGAGCGCCGCGGCCATGACCTCGGCTTCCCCCTCCCGACCCACGATCACCGCCGCGGCGGCCGCGGCCATGGCGGCAGCCGGCAGGGTCACCGGCGGGGAGGTCAATCGAAGACGACGACGCCGCGGAGGTTGTTGCCGGCGTGCATGTCCTCGTAACCCTGGGCGACCTCGTCGAGGGTGTAGGTCCGGGTGACCAGCTCGTCGAGCTTCAACTTGCCGTCCCGGTACATCTGCGCCTGCCGGAGAATGTCGGAGCTCGGGCTCGACTGGCCGAACAGCGACCCCTGGATGCGCTTCTGGAACAGCGTCAGCTCGCCGATCGACACGGGGATGCCGACCTCGGTGATGTCCCCGAGGCCGGTGACCACCACAGTTCCCGCCTTGCGGGTCGCCGCGAACGCCTGCCCGACGTGCTCGCCCTTCACGACGCCGACTGTGACGATCACCGAGTCCGCTCCCTGGCCGTTGGTGAATCCCTTGGCCACCTCGGTCGCCTCGCCGATGTCGGCGAAGGCGTGGGTGGCACCGAGCTGCAGCGCCTTCTCCCGCTTGAACGGCACCGGGTCGACCGCAATGACGTTGGAGGCGCCGGCGGCCGCCGCGCCCTGCACGGCGTTGATCCCGATGCCGCCGACGCCCATCACCACCACCGTGTCGCCGGGGCGGACCCCGGCGGAGTTGACCGCCGAGCCCCAGCCGGTACCGACCCCACAGCCGAGCAGGCACACCTTGTCGAGCGGCAGGTCCTCGTCGACCTTCACCGCCGACGCCAGGCTCACCACGGTGTGCTCGGCGAAAGTCGAGATGCCGCACATCTGCCCGACGGGTCGACCGTCGAGGGTGTGCATCCGGTAGCTGGCCGGATCGTCGAAGCGCGCCCCCGTCAGGAGGCCGGCACCCAGGTCGCAGAGGTTCTGCATGCCCGAGGCGCACCAGCGGCAGCGCCCGCAGCCGGGGAGGAAGGAGAACACCACGTGGTCACCCTCCTTCAGGCCTGGCGTGTACGGCCCGACCTTCTCGACCACCCCAGCACCCTCGTGGCCGCCGCAGAACGGGTACACCGCCACGGGGATGTCCCCGGTGGCAATGTGGTCGTCGGAGTGGCACAGCCCCGAAGCCACCATCCGCACGAGCACCTCCCCCTGGCGGGGCTCGTCCAGCTCGATGTCGACCGTCTCGTACCGACCCGGAGCCTTGGTGATCACCGAACCTCGTGTGCGCATGGTCCCTCCCCTGTGGCCGACTGCTGACGAGGCGACTCTATCCCCCTCACCCCACCCTGCCACCCGCGACCGCCCGGCGCGCCTCGGCCTGTCGCCGGGCGCCACAGAGAGGCGCTGAGGGCACCAGGTTGGCACCGCTGGCCTCGTCGTCGGCCGCCGGCGAAGCTGCCCGATGCCGCTGACCAGGATGTTTGCGAGCCCGAGGTCGGGTTCGAACCGACGACCTGACGCTTACAAGATGTACGCCGGGGGTTCAGAGGCGTTCTTCCATGGCACCTCAGCGCGGCTCACCAGGGCTTTGTGGTGATCGGAGACCCTCGTGGTCGAGGGCGAACTGAGACCAAAACTGAGCCCACTCTGGTGCACGGGTGTCGGCCTTGAGCCGTGGGCGTGGTTGTCGCAAGCGGTAGCGTGCGAGCAACCAGAGGAGGCCACCACGACCGACGCAGCCGTACCCCACGATGGGGACCCTCTCGGTCCCGACGAGTTCCACCGCCACCACGACCTGGATGGGCTGGTGGCCGGCGCGGAGCCCCTCGCCTCGACCGACGAGCTGGTGATCGAAGAGCTCACGGAGGAAGAAGCCGACTCGTTCCTGGCGGCCATCGGAGGTTGATCCCCGGCCGGCAAGCGGTCGTCGTGGACACCAACGTCTTCGGGGCGTCCCTGACGCGGCGCCATGCTCCTCTCGTCGACCTCTACGCCTCTCACCTCGTCGGTCGGGTCATCGTCCTAGCCGCCCAGACCGTCGCCGAGCTGCGCTATGGAGCCCTCCTGGCCGATTGGGGGCCGAGCCGCCAAGGCGCCCTGGAGCGTCGCCTGGCGCGAGCCCGGGTCGCGCCGGTGGACGACGAGCTGGCCTGGGAGGTGGCCAGGATCCGGGTTGCGTGCCGCCGCATCGGTCATGCCCTGGCGAACGGCCACCACGCCAACGACCTGTGGATCGCTGCCACGGCGCTGCGCTACCGGCTGCCGCTGGTCGCCCACGACGGCGTGTTCCGTCACGTACCTGGCTTGGACCTTCGGACGGAGTTGACGGGCCGTCCCTGACCTGGCCGTGCGCTTGCCGTTGCCTGGCCCGCGAGACCGGGTCAGGGGCAGGGTACCCTCCTCGCCGCGGCCGTCCGCACGCCCGGGTGGTGCGCTCCCGGCGTTGACGGATCTGTCGACCGATCACCTCCGCCGGGGACACGTCTACCCGTCCGACCGGCCAGCGCCGGAGTTCGTCGCTGCGTGAACCTGCTCTGCCCTTCGCCGGCGACCTCGCTGGAGAGGCCCACTCGGCCAGACTGACCCCGCCGCGCGACATCGATGACCTCCGAGCGCTCGCAGCCCACGCCGCGGACGTATCTGGCATTCGCGCCTGAAGCCTGTCGAGGGCGCCCCGCTAGTACAGGACTCGATGCCCATGTGTGCCGATCTGCGTCGGCAGGCTCCATCCGGCCGCCGATGTTCGGTCTCGATGTTCTGAGCGACGCGTTCGGTGCGGCAGGGATCGATACGAGAACCGTCGATCGGCGTCCTCGCCCGCTCGGCTCAGCCCACCTGTCGTGGACGCGAGAGGGATCGTTCTGTCGGTCGCTGGCTACCCCCGTGGAGCAGCTTCGCCGTTCGGCGCGCGAGGGCTTGGCCGGCCTGTGCCTCGTTGCGGATAGCGCCCCGTCACTCGGATTCCTTGCGGGCGGGGTAAACGGGACGCTCCCCGGCCGCCAACGCCGCTGACCGGGGGTGTTCCCGTTCAGGGTTCCTCTACTGACACGGGCGGAGCGGAGCTGCTTCCTCGAGACCGAGCCGCCGCACAGAGTGGCTCAAGGGCCTTGCCAGGCTGGGATGTTCGCTTCGGGACTGTGTGGATCCCTCGACGCGGTGGGCCAGCACGGGCAACGCACGACCGTGGATGACACTGAACTTGTGGCCGGCAGTGCGAGTTTCTTCCTAGCCCGGCCAGCCTGCTCCCAATACATTCCTGTTCGAGGTGAAACACCTTACCAGCGCGTTCGCTTTGGCTCCTCTAGCGCTCGACGTCAACACCTGTGCCGTTATTTGAACCTCTTTATTCAGGTGGTGCTCGCTCACCATGCCGATTGTCGCCAATCGGGGAGTTCTCGCCCGACATGAGTCAAGAACCATCGACGCGGATTGGCGGCTCACCCCTGGACGGAATACAACGCTAAGCTTGAAGGGTCCTTGGTGTTGGCCCGCGTACGCCTTCTGGGACTTCCCGGGGGGCGTTGTAGCGGCATTGCCATCCTTGGGACTAGTAGTTCCGCATGCCGCGAGCAGAATCGCTGCCAACATCACTGCGAACACCTGGACGGTCCGCATCCTTCTAGGCCCCTGCAATGCGGTCGCGTTCACGACTGTCATGGATACAGGAGGCCACTGGTGCTCTTCAGCGCCAGATTCGAATGTAGCGTGGCATCTCGAATTTCGGTAAAGATGCCCTGCTTGCCTCCGTTGCCATAGGCGATGATGACGCCTGCGGCCGACACCGTATTGTTCGGCTGGCGCACATACGCCGGGCCGCCACTATCGCCTGGTTGCACGACCGTGGTGTTTTTGTTCGTCTCGCCTATATGGCAGATAGTCCACGTGGTATGGGGATACTCACTTGAGTAAGAGATTGACGTACAGCCATCGACCAAAGTTACTAGGGCGTCAGGGACTTGTCCCGTGACGGCCCCATCGAAGGTCATATAGGAATCGGCAGGCGGAACGCTGTAAGCAGAGACTGCGTGGGCGCTCACAGAGCTATAGCCCGGACCGCCCTCCCATACATCGTCTCTGTCGCTACTCGTCCGGATAGACTCGAAGTCATAGCCATTGTTCGAGAAATACTGAGTCGACACCGACCCCACACTGTTACCACTACCGGAAATTGTCACGATACCGTTGCCACAATGGCCAGCAACAAGAATGAACGGAGCGCCAGACGCGCGGCCCTGCATGCTCCAGGAACTGGTGCAGTACAAGTTCTGTGATCCAACCACGTGAATGGCATCGCCGCCTGTAAAGGGCGCGACGTCGTTCTCCCGCCCAGCGGCCGTGAAAGGAGGGGCAGTCACGGACGACACAGTAGTAACGCCTGACCCGTAGATGCCATCAAGTATCGACTGGGCGTCGGAGGTCGAGACCGATCCAGGTTGGAGTGTCACGAGCACGATGTCGTGGGATGGGTTGGGTCCCCATGACTGCAAGATGAGCCCGCGAGCCTTCAGGTCGGCCTGATGCTGGGCGATACTGGTCGTAATATTTTCAAGGGGGGCAAAACTATTGGAAACATCGGTGTACGTTACGGCGACGCTAGAAGCCGTGGCCACTGCGCTGATCGCGGCGTTCAGTGTTGCAGTGCCGGTCGGCAGTTCAGATACATTAATCGCAGTCGAGGAGGTCGGGATCACCCTCGACTTTCGCACCTATGCGGGCACGTCCTCCCAGGCCAGGCGGATGACGGAGATTTCCTGTGGGGTGACCGGTCCGGAGTCAACCCGCCGAAATTGAGCGGCGATGATCACG
>JAJZWW010000036.1 GCA_021846485.1 Actinomycetes bacterium | reverse complement strand
CCGCGTCGGTCTCCGCGCCCGACGCCCTCGCCATCCTGCAGGAGGCGCAGCTGCCCGGCGCGCCGGTCGTCAACCGCGACGGGGCGTTCATCGGGTCGATCCAGACCCCCCGCCTCGCCGAGCTCGTCGCCCGCGGCGAGCGCGGCGCGCTCGGGCGGATCGCCGACGTGGAGGCGATGACCCTGCCGCT
This sequence comes from Actinomycetes bacterium, assembly GCA_021846485.1. GTDB lineage: Bacteria > Actinomycetota > Acidimicrobiia > Acidimicrobiales > Palsa-688 > JAKAQB01. The sequence goes on along the minus strand of JAJZWW010000036.1, from coordinate 13,831 downwards.
CGAGGCGGGCTTCGACGCGGCGGTCGAGGCCCTCCCGGCGAGCAAGGGCGGCTGGGTACCGGTCCTCGACGCCCGCACCCGGGTCGTCGGGATCCTCGCCACCCAGGACCTGGTGCGGGGCTGGCGCCAGAGCGTCCGCCAGTCGGTGCTGCGCCTGGTCGGCACGTCGTCGCGCACCGTCGTGGTCGACGCCACCATCCCCGAGGGCAGCCCGCTCGACGGCAGCGGCGTCGGCGAGATCCCCCTGCCGCGCGGGACGGTGATCGTCTCGGTCACCCGGTCCGGGGCCTGGATGTTCCCCGAGAAGGGCCAGCCGCTGCGCGCCGGTGACAGCGTCTCGCTGCTCGTGCGCCGCAGCGAGGCCGAGGCGGTGCGGGCGTGGTTCGCCGGCGAGGGCGACCCGCCTGCCTCCGCGTCCCCCGACGGAGGGAGCCGGGAGCCGGCGGGACGCTGAGTGCCGGCAACCCGCCCCTCCCGTCGCCTCTGCGCCCGGTCTCGCGCCCGGCTCAACGCCGGGCGCCCCGGGGCAGCAGTCCGTGGCCGTCGAGGACCTCGAGGAAGTGGCGGCCGGCGGCAGCGGCGTCGGCGGGGGGCGGGTCGCGCATCTCGGCCGAGGACAGGCAGCGCCCCACCACCCGGCTCAGGGTCGCGGCGTCGGGCTGGCTGACCACCGCGCCGCCCCGCTCGAGCTCGTGGGCCAGGTTCTCCCGACCGTGGCCGGGCACCACGTCGAGCAACACCAGCCCGCGGCCGACGGCCCGGGCCTCGAAGCAGGTCATCCCGGCGGTGGTGACGACCAGGTCGGCGGCAGCCATGATCTCCGCAACCGCCGGGCTGAACCCGACGGGGCGCAGCCGGGGCCGGGTGCCCGATACCGACCGGAGGCGCTCGAGCAGTTCCTGGTTGCGGCCGGCGACGGCGAGCACGTGACGCCCCTGGTCGGCGAGCGTCGCCGCGAGCTGCGCCACCGGCCCGAGCCCCCAGGCCCCTCCCATCACCGCCACGACCTCCGCGTCCTCGGGCAGGCCGAGGGACTCCCGGGCGGCCGGGCGCGACGGCGGCCGGGAGAACCCGGGGCGCAGCGGTGGGTCGAGCACCTCGACGGGCGCGTCGGGCCGGTACCGGCGGACCGAGGCGGCTCCGAGCGGGGAGGTCACGAGGAACAAGTCGGTCGGGTCGTGGACCCACATGCGATGGGCGGTGCAGTCCGGGACGAAGACCACGCTGGCCCCGATCCGGCCCGCGGCTCTCGAGCGGGCGGCGACGCCGGCGCCGGTGGCGAAGACCGACACCGCCAGGTCGAGCGGACCCGGCCCGAGGACCCGGTCAAGGGCCCGGTGGACCCTCGGGGTGGCGCGGGCCACCCCGGCCCGCTCGGCGGCCACCGCCAGGGCACTGCCCGTCCGCAGGTGGGAGAAGTGGAACGCGTCGTAGGCCGGCGCGGAGGAGAGCAGCCGGCGGAACACCCAGCCAGCGGCGCGGGCAACTCCGTCGTCGCGACCGAGGCTGGCGATGACGTCGACGGTGAGAGTCGTGGTGCCCGCCTCCTCGAGCAGGGCCGCGCAGGCCGCGGCGAGGGCGTCGTGGCCGCCGCCGAGGGACCCCGACAAGAGCGCGGCGCGCCCCCCCGTTCCTGCGCTGCAGCGGCCACTCGGGGCAGGGTCCCGCAGCGGCGCGTGGGTCACCCGAGGGTGAGGGCCAGCACGGCGACGTCGTCGCTGCGGTCCGGTTCGAGGAGCTGGCCGGTGAGCAGCTCGCAGAGCGCCTCCAGGCGGGCGGCCGCGTGGTCGCCCGCGGAGCGCCAAGCACCGGAGCGGACCAGCTCGGCCAACCGCCCCAGGCCGATCTCCAGGTCCCGCTCCCGGCGTTCGACCAGCCCGTCGGTGTAGCAGACGACGGTCGATCCGGGCGGCACCACCAGGGTCGCGTGCGGCCGGCGGCCGCCGCCGTCGGGGGCGCCGATGGGGGGACCGGTGGCGCCCTCGAAGAAGCTCAGCGAGCCGTCGGGTCGGGACAAGATCGGGGGTGGGTGCCCGGCGTTGGCGTAGGAGAGCAGCCAACCGCCGGGCCCGTCACCGGGGGACGGGGGGCGCAGCCGGGCGTAGAAGGCGGTCGCCAGCTGCGCCATCGAGAAGCTCTGGACGAGGCGGTCGGCCCGGTCGAGCACCTCCGCGGGGTCGGCGCCCTCGGAGGCGTAGGAGCGGATGACGCTACGGAGCTGCCCCATGCTCGCCGCCGCCCTCAGGTCGTGGCCCACGACGTCGCCGATCGTGATGCTCGTGGCCCCGCCCGGCAGCTCGAACAGGTCGTACCAGTCCCCGCCCACCCCGGCAGAGGCGGGAAGGTAGCGGGCGGCCACGGCTATCCCCGGCGGCGCCTCGATGGCCGGCAGGAGGGCGCGCTGCAGCGCCTCGGCGGCGGCGTGCTCGCCGGTGTAGAGCCGGGCGTTGTCCACCGCCAACGCCGCCCGGCGGGTGATCTCCAGCGCCACGTCGACGTCGTCGGGCCCGTAGGGGTCGTCGTCGTAGGGCGCCACGCGTGCGAGGGTGATCGCCCCGAGCACCTGCCCGCGGGCGATCAGGGGGGCTACGAGAAGGGAGCGCAGCTGCAGCTGCCGGTACAGCCCGGCGACCTCCGCGTCCGGCGCGACCGAGGCCAGGTAGTCGTCGTCGCAGACCTCGACGAGGGTCGGGGAGCCGCTCGCGAGGGTCCGGGCGAGTGACGAGGCCGGGTTGCGCCGGCGGGGGAAGCGCGCCTCGACCTCTTCCATGACCCGCTGGGGCCCGGGGCTCCGGGCGGCGACCGCGATGACGCTCCGTGCCCCGAGGCCCTCCCGGAGGTCCACGACGCAGACGTCGCCGAGGTCCGGGACCAGCCGCTCCGCCAGCCGCCGGAGGATCACGTCCACGTCGAGGCTGGCCGACAGGGTCATCGACAGGTCGGCAGTCAGCTGCACCCGGCGCAGCAGCGCCCGGTTGCGGGCCTCGGTGTCGTGCAGCCCGGTCGTGTCGGCCATCACGCCGACGGCCCCGGCGGGCGCGCCACCCTCCAGGTGGGCGCGCCCCGAGCAGTGGAACCAACGGACCCGGCCGTCGGGGCAGACCAGTCGCAGGTCGGTGCGGACGATCCCGGGGCTGCGCGCCGTCTCGTCGAGGGTGGCCGCCACCCGGTCCCGGTCACCGGGGTGGACCGCGTCGAGCCAGGCGGCCACGGTGCCCGGCGCGCTCTCCCGGCTCCGGGCGGTGAGCTCCAACAGCCGGTCGTCCCACCACACCTCCTGGGTCTCCCGGTCCCAGGTCCACCGGCCGAGCCCCCCGACCTCCAAGGCGAGGTCGAGCCACTCCCTCGGGGAGTCGCCCGCCGGGGCCGGCCCACCGGTCGACCGGCCTTCCCGGGCCGGCGGCGGCGACAGCCCCTCGGCGGGCCCACCGGTCCCCACGCTCGCTCCCACCGGCGGATCGTAACGCCCGGACCGGCCGGCTCGCGAGCCCCTCGGGCTCAGCCGTCCGCCCCTACATGACGCGCCACGTAGTCAGGAAGCCCTGCCGAACGGCCGGTCACCGCCTCCAGAAGGTAGTTTCGCGACAGCTGCTCAGGTCCCGGTCGCGCCATCGGCCCGCGCGGCTCCCCACAGGCGGTTGGCGAGCCCCGATGCCCGGGCTATCCGCCGGCCGATCGCCGCCCGGACCGACGCCTCCTCGCCCACGACCAGGAGGCGCTGACGAGCGCGGGTGACCGCCGTGTAGAGCAGCTCGCGGGTGAGCAGCCGGGAGGAGGGCGGGGGGAGCACCATCGCGACCCAGTCGAGCTCGGACCCCTGGGCCTTGTGGACGGTCATCGCGTAGACGGTCTCCACCCCCGCCAACCGGCCGGGACGTACCGGGTCGGCCCGACCGTCGAAGGCGACTACCCGCTCGCCAGGGTCCCCGCCGCCGGTGACCACCACACCGACATCCCCGTTGAAGACCCGCAAGCTGTAGTCGTTGGCCGTCACGAGCACCGGGCGGCCGGCGTACCAGGGCCCGTCGGAAGCGACCTCGGGGACCGCGCCCAGTACCCAGCCCTCGACCCGCTCGTTCCACGCGGCGACCCCGGCAGGTCCCCGGCGGTGGGCGCAGAGCACCCTCCCCCGACCGAGAGCGCCGGACGCGCCCGCTGCGTCACCCACCCGAGCCGAGCGGACCATCGGCGCGGCCCAGTCGAGGATCGGGCCGCGCAGCGCGTCGAGCTGCGCCTCGCCGGCGCCGGCAGGGTCGGCGGCCAGCCACGAGACGCCACCGCCGGCGGCGAGCAGCTCGACCGCCCGGTCCTCCTCCCCGGCGCGCACCGCCGCAGCCAGCTCGGCCAACCGACCGGCCGAGCGGTGGTTGGTGCGCAGCACGGCCACCGTCGCGGCTATCGGTGACAGCGGGGGTGCCTGAGCGCCGGCCCGACCGGGTCGAGCCGGCGCGGAGCCGGCGGGCGCCCAGGTGCGAAGGGCGGGCCCGGCGGCTCCCGGGTCGGGACCGACCACGTCGGCGAGGACCGCCCCGGCCTCGACCGACACCAGCTGGTCGGCGTCGCCCACCAGCACCAGCCGGGCGTCGGGGCGTACCGCTTCGAGCAGGCGGGCCATCATCCCGAGCGACACCATCGAGGCCTCGTCGACCACCACCGTGTCGTGGGGCAGCCGGTTGCCGCGGTGGTGGCGGAAGCGGCTCCCGCCCCCTGGGCGGGTCCCGAGGAGGCGGTGGAGGGTGACGCCGGGGGTGACCGACAGCTGGTCGCGCACCTCGGCCCCGACCGGGAGCCGGTCCGCTTCGGCCCGGACGGCCTCCTCCAGGCGGGCGGCCGCCTTGCCGGTCGGGGCTGCCAGGGCGACGAGGGGAGGGCGCCGCCCGTCGCAGCGGGCCTCGTGGTGCAACAAGGCGAGCAGGCGGGCGACGGTGGTGGTCTTGCCGGTGCCCGGACCCCCGACGAGCACGGTCAGGCTCGCGTCCCGGGCCTGCAGGAGGGCCCGGCGCTGGTCAGGGTCACCCGCCAGCAGCTCCTCTGCTCCGCCGCGCAGGTCCAGGGGGGCATGGGGGGCCACGGGGGCTCCGGGCAGGGCGCGGGCGATGAGCTCCGCGGCGACCACCCGCTCGTCGCGCCAGTAGCGGTCGAGGTACAATGCGGTCCCGACGAGCCGCAGGGGCCGGGCGCCCGCCCCGGCCTCCGCGTAGGGATCGCTCGCCAGGGGAGGCTCGCCTTCGCTGACCAGCGGGCTCGCGGCCACACTTGCCAGCCACCGGGTGGGCTCGGGCCACGGGAGGGTGTCGAGGTCGGTCTCGTCGTCGATCTCGCTGGCCGCCACGTCCCTCACGCGGGTCAGGTCGACCGAGACGTGCCCGACCCTCGGGGCGCGCACCGCCAGGGCGACGGCGAGGGCGACGGCGGGATCGGGGTCGCCGCCCAGGCGGGCCAGGCGGGCGGCGACGTGCACGTCGGCAGGGGCCAGGACCCCGACCGCGTTGAACGGGGCCAACGCCGTCCAGTTGTCGGCGAAGAGACCGGACGCCGGGTCCTGCAGCCCCCACACCCGGCTGGCGTCGTAGCGGTCGGTCACCGCTGCCCCCCGGGACGGCCGGTGCCGAGCAGCCCGGAGAGCGCGACGACCAGCTCCGGCGCCGGGGACCAGGAGAACACCCCGGCGCGCTCCCCACCCACCTCCGGCGTGCCAGGACCGACCATTCCCCGCAGGAACAGGTAGAGGACCCCTCCGAGGTTGCGCTGCGGGGAGTAGCCGGGCAGCCGCCAGCGCAGGTAACGGTGCAGCGCGACGGTGTACAAGAGAGCCTGCAGCGGGTAGTGGCGGCGCTGCATCTCGGCCGCCAGGGCCTCCGGACGGTAGTGCCAGGTGGTGAGGGTCTCGCCCTCCGGCCCGTCGCCGCCGAGCCAGTTGGTCTTGTAGTCGGCGACCCACCAGGTCCCGCCCGAGGGGCCGGGCCGGCGGAACACCAGGTCGAGGCTGCCGGTCAGGTACCCGCGCAGGGAGCGCACGAGGAGTGGGTCGGCCAACCTCCCGGGATAGTCGACCAGTGGGTCGCCGGCGTCGAGGTGGGCGGAAAGCGCCTCGGCGAGCGCGCCGGTGCCGACCGCTCCGTCGGGCCGGTCGCCGCCCACCAGGGGCAGCTCGAAGCGCAGCTCGTCGAGACGTTCGGCGCGGGCCACGTCGCGCAGGCTGACGCCCGGCAGCCGCCGGCCGAGCGGCGTGGCGACGGCGAGGGCGAGCCCCGCCCCGAGACGGTCGGCGTCGCCGGCGAGGGACCCGAAGGGGTCGTCGCGAGCCGCGGCGGCGGCCAGCTCGTCGGCCAGGTCCGGGCTGGTAAAGTCGGCCCCCTCCAGGAGGCGGTGGACGAAGGTGCCCACCTCCGCCCCCCGGGGCAGCTCTCCGAGCGGGCAGGTGGGGGCTCCCGGCGGGGGCGAGCCGGGCACCGACGGGTGGTCGCCGGCAGCCGGCTCGTCGCCGATCCCGGGCTCCTCGGGCTCGCTGCCGACCACCTCACGGTGGGCGCCGGCGACGATGCTGCTGTAGGAGACCCGCTGCCATCGACGGTCGAGGCTGCGCTCGAAGGCGGCGACCTGCAGCTCCGGCGCTCCCTCGGAGAGGCCGCCGGCCGGGACGCCCGGAGAGTCGCCGGCGGGGGCGGCTGCCGGCACGCGGGTCGCCGCCTGGCCGGCGTCTTCCACCACGAGCAGTCCGCCGGCACGTTCGACCAGCGGTGCGAGGGCGCTTCGGATGCGCCGGGCGTCGGGGACCTGGGGGTCGCCGGGACCGACCCGTCCGGTCTCGTCGCGGGCGGTGAGGAGCCGCCCGAGGGGCGAGCGGTTGGCGCCTTTGACCCGAGCCCACCAGATCACCACCTGATGGCGGGCCCGGGTCAGCGCGACGTAGAGGGTCCGCAGGTCCTCTCCCCCGGCCTCCTCCCGGGCGAGCGCCGAGCTGCGGGCGTGCTCGCCCCGGCGGTCCTTGCAGGGGTCGCCGACGTCGAGGTACCTGGTGGCGTCGTCGCCGTCGTCGCTGTGGAACACGACCGGCTCGCCGGTGCGATCCGGTCGCCCCGAGTCCCAGAGGAACGGGCAGAGGACGATCCCGAACTCGAGGCCCTTGGCCCGGTGGACCGTGAGCACCTGTACCGCCTCGGCGTCGGAGTCGAGGCGGCGGGAGCGCTGGTCGCCGGGCCCGCCGGACGGCCCGGCCGACTCCTCGATCCGGGCGGCCAGCCAGGCCCGCAGGGCGGCGGCTCCGAGATGGCCGGCGAGCGCCTCGGCGTGCAGGAGCTCGCCGAGATGGCCGAGGTCGGTGAGGGTCCGCTCACCGCCCTCGACCGCCAGGAGGCGGGCGGGCAGGCCCTCCCCGGCGACGATCGTGCGCTGCAGCGCGGCCACTCCCCGCTCGGCGAGCACGTCGGCCCACCAATGGAGGCGGGCGTTGACCTCCTCCCAGCGGCGCTCGTCGGCGGAAGCAACCTCGAGGGCGGAAAGACCGATCCACGGGGTGCGCGCGGCGGACGCCGCCCGGTACCTCGACGCCGGCTCCTGGAGCGCCTCGAGCAGGCGGAGCCAGTCACCGGCCGCCTCGGTGGCGAACACACTGGCGTCGCCGGCCACCACCGCCGGCACGCCCGCGGACCGCAGGGCGGACCGCACACTGCTCGCCTGCGCGTTGGTGCGGGTGAGCACGGCGATGTCGTCGGGGCGCACCGGCCGGCGCCCTCCGCCGCGGTTCTGCTCCGCCGGGACGGTGGCCGCCGAGGCGAGGAGGGCGGCCACCTCGGCCGCGGCGTCAGCGGCGACCCACTCGCTCGCCGCACCCTTGACGAGCAGCTGCTGGGACGGCGTGCGGGGCAGCGCCGGGTTCCGGTCGGCCACCAGGCGGACCCGCAACGGTGCCCCCGAAGGGGCTCCCTCGAGACCACCCCGGCGGGACGGCCCGAGCGGACCGGCGGTCGGCTGGTGCGCGGCCCGGAAGCGGATGTCGGGGTGACCGAGCTGCAAGGGGGACAGGAGCGCGTTGGTGGCGTCTAGCAGCGACTTGTCGGCCCTCCAGTTGGCCGCCAGGGTCAGCCGCCGGGCGTGGCGGTGGGCGGCCAGGTAGGCGTGGACGTCGGCTCCCCGGAAAGCGTAGATCGCCTGCTTGGGGTCGCCGATGAGCACCAGGGTGGTCCCGCCGGATCCGAACGCCCGCCGGAGGACCTGCCACTGCACCGGGTCGGTGTCCTGGAACTCGTCGACGAGCACGACCGAGTAGCGGCTCCGGAGCCGCGCGCAGGCGGCCGGGCCGCGCGCGCGGTCGGTGAGGGTGTCCGCCAGCCGGGTGAGGACCTGGTCGTAGGTGAGCAGGTTGGCGTCCTGGAGCCGGGTGGCGAGCTCGGCCCGGGCGCCCCGGGCCAGCCGCGAGAGCAGGTACCCCCCGTCGGGATCGGGCACCAGCCGGGCCTCCGGGTTGCCCACCGCAGCCGCAGCCGCCGCCCTGGCCGCGGCCAGGGGGAACGGCGGGCGGGCGCCGTCGAACTGCGCCCGGCGCAGGTACAGGTCGGCGACGACCTCCTCGAGCAGGTCGCCGGGATCCTCGAGGAGCGAGGCTCCGACGTCGAGGTCGCCTGCCGACCCGAGGCCGGCGAGGACCAGCTGGCAGAACCCGTGGGTGGTGGTGATGGTGAGCCCGTCGAAGCCGGCGACGGCGTCGGCCAGGCGGTCCCGGCGGGCCTCGACCTCCGCCGGGTCACCGGAGGCGAGCACCTCGGCCAGCTCCTCACTCGGAGCGGAGCCGTGGGCGAGCGAGCGGGTGAGCGCCGACCCGGTGTCCACGAGGCGCCGGCGCACCCGGTCGCGCAGCTCCCCGGTGGCCATGCGGGTGAAGGTCACCGCCAGCAGCGCGGTCGGCTCGAGGCCTTCGGCCAGGAAGCGGGTGGCGAGAGCTGCGAGCGCGTAGGTCTTGCCGGTCCCGGCGCTGGCCTCGATCACCGTCGTGCCGGGCGCTGGGAGGGGTCCCGACAACCAGAGCTCGTCGGCCTCCCCGGCCTCGGCGATCACGACAGCGACCCTACGGTGACGGCCTGCAGGGCAACGGAGGCAGCCGGACCCAGGCGCTCGTGGGCGAGCAGCGGCTCCCACAGCCGGAGCGCGAGCACCTGGAACCGGGTCGGGGCCTGGGGCCAGCCAGCGGCGCGCTCCGCCGGCCCGGGTGGTTCGGACCCGACCTCCGCGAGGCGGGCGCCGACCCCGAGCACCTCCACGTGCTCGGGGTCGTCACGCTCCCCCGGGATGACCGAACCGCCGGTCCACTGCTCCTCCGCGCCTCGGAGCGCCTCTTGCTCCGAGCGGCCGCCCCGGAGCGCACCGGCACACGCTGCCGACGTGTGGCAGAACAGCGGGAGGGGCTCGCGCATGCCGAGGTCGCGCAGCTCGACCAGCTCGCCGAGGGCGTCGATCGCCGCCGCGGACCTGCTCCTGGCGTCCGTGCCGAGGGCCGGGAGCAGCGCCATCGTCGCCGGCTGGGACCCACCCCCGCCTCGTCCTACGCTCACCGCGACGGGCTCCAGCTCGGAGCGGGCGGCGCTGAGCGCGAGGAAGCGGACCCACGCGGCGACGCGGTGCTTCGCGGACAGCCGGGAGTAGACGCAGGAGACCACGAAGCTCCCCCGCACCCCCGGCACGGAGCCGATCAGCGAGCGCCCCCCGGGGAGCTCGATCCTGACGTCGTAGGAGCGGCCCGGGGAGGGTAGGTGCAAAGCTGCGACCGTGCCGAGGAGGGCCTCGACATCGGGCACGATCCGGCCGAGGACCTCGTCGGCCAGCGGGCCGGGGGGCAGCTGACCACGAGAACGTTCGACCGCGACGGCGCGCTCCAGGTCGACGCCGCCCAGGCAGGTGGCGAGCAGCCGGTCCCCCACCGCCCAGCGCTCGAGACCGTCGAGCTCGAGGGGCACCGCGTCGACGGGACCGGAGGATCGGCGGCCTGCCGACGAGCCGAGCCGCGACCGCAGGAACGCGCGGACGGGGTGCTCGAAGAAGCGGACGAGGTCCCCGAGCGGGACGACCCGCTCGGCGAGGGGGGGCAACGGCTCGGGCAGCCATTCCGGCGCCGGCTGCCGCAGGCGAGCGGAGCGCGCCCCGGCCAGGTCCACCGGGTCGAAGCCCCAGGCGCCGTCGCGCCCGGGGCCCCCGGGGCGGAAGTTGCGCTCGTCGAAGGAGTGGAGGGGGTGCTCCACGACCACCGACTCCCTGGCGGGACGGCCGTCGTCGCGCCGGAAGCTGGCGTCGACCACGTCGAGCAGCTCCGCGACCGGGACCGCCGGCGGTCGGGGCCGGTTGGTGCGCTCGTCGCGTCCTGCGTAGGTCACGACCAGGTGGTCGGTGGCTGCGAGGAGGGCGTCGAGCAGCAGTTGGCGGTCCTCGGCGCGAGCGTCGCGGTCCCCCACCTCCGGGTGCTCCAGGAGCAGGTCGTCTCCGTCCGAGGGGGCGGGGCGGGGGAAGACCCCGTCGTCCATGCCGAGCAGGACCACCACCCGGTGGGGCACGGAGCGCATCGGCACCAGGGTGCAGACGGTCAGGTCACCGGTGCGGAAGTTGGCCCGCGTGGGTCGGCCCGCAAGGCGCGCCGCGAGCAGAGAGGCGGCCTCGGCGCGGGTGAGGACCGTCTCCGCCCGCGGACCGGCCTCGGCGACCGCGCCGGCCAGCAGCCGGCGGAGCTCCGCTTGCTGCCACTCCTCGCCGGGGGCGGCGGCGGCGATCAGCTCGCTGCCAAGAGCCAGGGTCTCCGCCCACGCTCGCAGCGGCTGGGGGTCTCGCAGGCCGGCGAGGACGAAGCCCAGCCGGGAGAGCATCTCCGCCCACCGACCGGCCAGGTCGACTGCTCCCCCGGTCACCCCGTCGAGGGGCACCGTGTCCCCCCACAGCGTCGCCGGCCCCCCCATGGCGGACCCGAGGAGCAGCCGGTCCAAGCCGGACTGCCAGGTGTTGGCCCCCACCGCGCCGAGCTTCCAGCGCCGGCGGTGCTCGGAGTCGATACCCCAGCGGACGCCGGCGACGGCGACCCACTCCTCCAGGGTCGACAGCTCGTCCTGGTCGAAGAGGAACCTCCGGGCGACCGCGGGCCGGGCGGCGAGGTCGAGCACCTCCGAGGCCGTCGCCCGACCTCCACCGAGCTCCAGCAGCGAGGCGGCCACCGACGCGAGCTGGTTGGTCTGGCGCAGCGAGCGGTCTGCCAGGCGGACCCGCAGGCGGGCCGCCCCGTCGGTGTCGCCGGTCCCGAACACCGCCTGCACCAGCGGAGCGAAGGCCTCGATGTCGGGGCACAGCACGACGACGTCCCTCGGCTCCAAGGTGGGGTCGGCGGCGAGGAGGTGCGACACGGCGTCGCGGACCACCTCCACCTGGCGGGCCCGACCGTGGCAGGCGTGCACCTGCAAGGAGCGGTCGGCCGGGTCGAGCACCGGCCGGGCGTCCAGGGGTGCTGCGGGGTCGGTGGAGCGCCGCGACGGCTCGCCCGGGGGGGCCAGGTCACCGCGGACCGCGTCCTGGATCGTGCGGAGGACCCTGGCGGTCGCCGGTACCGGGAGGTCGAGAGGATGGTGGACCGCCTCGGTGACCCCCCGGCCACCGAGGACGAGCTGCATCTCGCGCGAGTCGCGCCCCCACGAGCGCAGCAAGGGGTTGGCGGGCAGCCGGGCGGTGGGGTCTGCGGAGCGCGCCAGGCCCGCTCGGCAGGCGGCTGCGTGGGGGGCCAGCGCGTCCCAGAGCGCGGCGGAGGGGTGGAGGAGCAGCAGGTGCACATCGCGCGCCTCGGCCAGGCCCTGGAGCACTTCCAGGTGGCTGGCCGGGAGGCGGGTGAGGCCGAACAGGCAGAAACGGGCGGGCAGCCCCACCAGTTCGGGGGCGCCCGCCAGGCGGTCGGCAGCTGTCGCGTAGCGCTCCGCCGGGCTGGCGACCCCGACCCGGGCTCGCAACAGGCGCCACAGGTGTGCCTGCCATCCCCCGCCGGCGCCCTCGCACCAGGCGCGGACCATCTCTGGACGGTGGACGCCGTAGTGGTCGAACAGGTCGGCCACGTGTCGCAGGGCGGAGAAGCGCCGGAGCCGGTCGGGCTCACCGTCGGAGGGCGTGGTGGCCCGCAGGTGGGCGGTGAGCGGAGCGAGGTCCGGGTCGTCGGCCATCTCGTCCACCAGCTCCACCAGCGGCCACACCGCCCGCTCCGGGCGCCACGGGTCGTCTCCGGGGCCGAGGTCGCACGCCGCGGCGGTGGCTTCGCCCACCAGCGACCCGGGAAAGGGGAAGCGCAGGTTGGCGCAGATCCCGTCGCCGGCGCCGGCATCGCCGAGCCGGTGGGAAAGCCGCTGGGTGAGCCAACGCTCCACCCCCCTCGTGGGGACCGCGACCACCTCGGGCTCCAAGGGGTCGGCGAGGGTCTCGACGAGAACGTCCCCCAGGGCTTCGACGAGACGGTCCGCCCGCTCGGATCTGTGCACCACCAGCACCGGTCGACCTCCTCGGAGGCGAGACTACGGTACCTGCCGGGGGCGACACTTCCGCTTGAGCTCGTCCATGCTCGTCTTGCCGACCAGAGCCTCGACACGGTCGTGGCCGGCTCGGCCCGCCGGGCTGGCGTCGGCACCGAGCTGGTGGCCCGAGCAGCACAGGGAGCCGGGGCGGCGGGCTGCGAGGGGCTCCACGTCGATTTCGAGGACCACCTGCGGGCCTTCTACTTCGACGCCTGCGGGTTCCGGGGAACCAACGCCGGGCTCGTCCAGCTCCGACCCGGAGCCAACGTTCGGGCCTCAACGCCAACCCCAGAGCCCGCTGAGGGAGGACCGCCGCAAGCCCATCGGTCTACAGTCTACGCGACTACACCTTTACTTGTCATCCGCTATAGTAAAGGCCATGACCAGAGTGTCTTCCAAGAACCAGGTGACGCTCCCGGTCGACGCCCTGCGAACCGCAGGACTGCGACCAGGCGACGAGGTGACGGTGCGGCCGGCTGGCATCGGCGAGATCGTGATAGCAGCTCGGGTTTCCCGGGTGCGTCGCAACGCCGGCATTGCGACCGGGATCTATCGACCTGAGGAACTTGACCAGCTGCGGGACGAGTGGGACCGCTGATCCTTGACGCCAGCGTCCTCATCGGGCTGCTCGACGACGCAGACACTCACCATCAGCGTGCAGTGAACGACGTCGAAGCCGCCGACGTGGCGTCGATGGATCTCGTCGCTCCAGCGAGCGCCTACAGCGAGGCCATGGTGGCCTTCGCACGTGTGGCTCGCATCCGTGACGCTCGCGAGGCGATCGCGGCCATGGGTATCCGCGTGTCACCCCTGGACGCCAGGACGGCCGGCCGTGCCGCCGAGCTCCGGGCCCATCACGATCGTCTGCGCTTGCCTGATGCCATCGTCCTGGCTACAGCTCGTGAGCTTGGCGGGCAACTGCTGAGCTACGACGAGCGGCTTGCTCATTGTGCCAACGTCGTCGACGACGACTGACAGCGCCCGATCGCCGATCCGCGTCCGGGCACTGCGGCGGGGGCTCCGGGAGCGTTGCCTGTGGCGTCGCTCCAGGCCGGCGCTCAGCGGACAGTGGTCGTCGTGACGGCCGGCGACGACCATACCGGCATGGCCGAGCGGGCCGACCTGCTGGTGTGGCTCGACCTGCCCCGAGCCAGGGTGATGCGCCAGGTGATCGCCCGCACCGTGGGCCGGCGCTTGCAACGCCAGAAGTTGTGGAACGGGAACGTCGAGCCGCCGTTATGGACGATCTTCACCGACCGAGAGCACATCGTCCGCTGGGCGTGGACCACCCACGCCCAGAGCGCCCAGCG
>JAJZWW010000035.1 GCA_021846485.1 Actinomycetes bacterium | reverse complement strand
GCTGGCGCGAGGTGCAGCACTGGCTGGGCGCCGCGGTGCACGACGCCGCGGCGGCCGAACCTTGACCCAGTACCCGGGGAACCCCTGCGGTGTGCGGGTATTCGCGACCGAACGCCTGTGCGTGTCACAGGGGATCGGCAACTGGGGCAGCCACGCGGGCTGGGCTCCTTGCATGCCACGTTGCTCCTTACATCTGGGTATAGTAAGGGGCATGGAAGTAGGCGCTCGAATCACGGCCAAGGGCCAGGTGACGATCCCCGCTGCTGTCCGGCGGGCGCTGGACCTCGACAAGGGCGACGAGGTGATCTTCGAGGTAGATCTTGGGCCGGGTACCCCTCACGCACAGGTTCGCAAGGCGGCCGATTTCATGGCCCTGGCCGGCTCGGTCCCCGTCCCCGCCAAGTGGGCCGACGCTGAATGGCCGAGCGTCCGGGCGGCGGCTTGGTCGGCTCAAGCCGAGCGTCACGACGACCCGGCCTGATGAGCGAAGTCCTCGATGCAAACGTCGTGCTCCGCCACTTCACCGGTCAGCCCCCAGACATGGCGGCCCGGGCCACCACTGCCCTAGTCGAGGCCCCACCTCGCAGCCTCGTGCTCACCGATCTCACCGTGGCCGAGATCGTCTACGTCCTCCAGGGCCCTTACGCCCGCCCGAGGTACGAGGTAGCCCGCCTCGTTGAAGCCACCTTGTCGCTGGGCTCAGTGGTCGTCGACAACGAGGCCCTCCTGCGCCGCACGCTAGAGCACTACGGGCAGCGCAGCATGGACTGGCCCGATGCGTACCTGGTCGCGTTGGTGGAGGTACGCCAGCTGGACGGACTCGTAAGCTTCGATCGTCTCGACGCCAAGATCTCAGACCTTTCGGTAACCCGACGAGAACCATGAGCCGACGCATTCGTCAGTGACCGCCACGTCGGCGCATCCGTCCGCCCGGTAGCGGATCCCCTTACAGTAGAGTCGGCTCGAAGTCAAGGCCGGACCTGGAACCGAGGATGGAAGCCGTGGTCAGCAACGACGGGCGGGGTCCTGTGCGAGTGCGCACGACAGTGGCCGCCACGGCAGCGGTCGCCGCCGCCCTCGCGGTGGACGCGGTCCTGCTCGTGGCCCAGGTTCGTAGTTCCCTCGAAAGCGAGCAGCGCTCGGCGGCGAAGGCCTGAGCTGCTGACATCGCCGCTCTGGCCGCTTCAGGATCGTTGCCGAAGATCCTCCGCCTCCCCGGCCAGGCGACAACCTTCGCCCAGGTGATCGGACCGGATGGGAGGGTCGTCTCCGCGTCGGCCAACATCGTCGGCGAGCCCCCCATCGGCCCGCCGCTCACTGGACGGACCGCCGGCACGGCTCGAATCGAATCCTTCCCGGATCGCTCGTCGGTCAGGACGGTCATATCGGCATCGTGGCCGTGGCTGCCCACCTGCGTGCCCGACCAGTGACCGTGCTCGCCACCCCTTGGCCACCACCGAGGTCGCCGTGGGTGACGTCGAGGTCGCCCTCGCGGTCGGACTCCCCGCGCTCCTCGTGTTCGTAGCCGTCACCTCGTGGTGGGTGGTGGGGCGCAGTCTCCGGCCGATCGATCAGATCCGTGCCGAGGTGGCCACCATCACGGGGTCCGATCTGCACCGGCGGCTACCGGTCCCTCGGAGTGGCGACGAGGTGGCTCGCCTGGCCCAGACGATGAACGGGATGCTCGACCGCCTCGAGACGGCGGCCGAGCGCCAGCGAGCCTTCGTCGCTGACGCCTCCCACGAGCTGCGCAGCCCGCTGAACGCGTTGCGAACCCAGCTGGAGGTGGGGGTGGGGGGGGGGAACGAACGGATCGTCGTCGGACGTCATGGGGGGATGGTCCATTTCGCCGGTCCCGCCCGCGGTGCTCGGGTGGTCGTCCGCCTGCCCGTGGTTGCCGGCGGGCCCGACGGGCCTGCCGGCCCGGCCAAGGGCCTGTAGGGTCGGGCGAGGAGATGCCCGGGCCGGCGCGCGCCGGGCCCGGAGGGTCACGCCCAGGCGATGCAGCCGAGCTCCAAGGGGTCGGCCAGGTCGGGGTGGGAGGGGACGATCCGCAGCGTGTAGCCGTGGCGCCCGGGCCGGTCGCAGGCGAAGCTCCCGGTGTAGCGGTAGGTGCCGCCCTCGCCCCCCGACCCGCCGGCGAGGCGCATCCCCACCACCTCGGTGCCGGCCAGCTCGCCGCCGCCGAGGACCGCCCCGTGGAGCAGCTGGACGGCGACGTCGCCGGGTCGCAGGGCGCCGAGGCGGACCTCCGCGGCGACCTCCCGGGTCCCCCCGAGCTCCGTCGGCACCCGCCCGTCGGGTTCGCCGCCGACTTCCGCGATCGTCACGCCGGGCCACGCCTCGGTGACCCGCTGACGCCACGCGGACAGGCGACGGGCGGCTGCGTAGCCCGAGTCGGCCAGCTTCTCGACTCGAGCCGCGGTCGGCTCGTACATCTCCTCGACGTAGTCACGGACCATGCGGGAGGCGAGCACCCGGGGGCCGAGCGACGCCAGGGATGTCTTGACCCGGTGGATCCACCCCCGGGGGAGCCGCCCGCCGGAGCGGTCGTAGAACAGCGGGACCACCTGGCGCTCAAGGATCCGAAAGAGGCTCTCCGCCTCCATTTCGTCGCGGCGGGCGACGTCTTCGCAGGATTCCGCCGAGGGTATCGCCCAGCCGTTGGCGCCGTCCCATGCCTCGTCCCACCAGCCGTCGAGGATCGAGCAGTTGAGCGCCCCGTTGAGGGCGGCTTTCATCCCGCTCGTGCCGCTCGCCTCCATCGGGCGGCGCGGCGTGTTGAGCCACACGTCACTGCCCTGGTGGAGGGTGCGGGCGACGGCGATGTCGTAGTCCTCGACGAACACGATCCGGTGCCGGATCTCCGGGTCGGCGGCGAACCGGCTGATCTCGGCGATCATCGCCTTGCCGAGCTCGTCTGCGGGATGGGCCTTGCCGGCGAAGACCAGCTGCAGCGGGCGCTGGTCGTCGAGCAGCAGCCGTCGCAGCCGCTCGGGCTGGGAGAGCAGCAGGGTGGCCCGCTTGTAGCTCGCGAAGCGGCGGGCGAAGCCGACGACCAGATGGCGGGGGTCGAGCGCCTCGTCCACCCAGGCGGTGTCGACCGCCGGCACGCCCGTCGCCAGCATCGTCCGGGCGGTGCGCGCCCTGACGAAGCTGACCAGCGCCTCGCGTCCCTGCTCGCGGACCCGCCACAGCTCGTCGTCGCGGATGTCGGCAACCCGGGCCCACTCCTCGGGGCCGGCCTCGTCCCACGCCGGTGACACGTACCGGGTGAGCAGGTCGCTCATCTCCGCCGACACCCACGTGCGTGCGTGGACCCCGTTGGTCACCGAGGTCATCGGCACCTCCTCGGCGGGCACCGCCGGCCAAAGCGGTTGGAACATCCGCCGGCTGGTGTCGCCGTGGAGGACCGAGACACCGTTGGAGCGCCCGGCGAGGCGCAGGCCCATCACCGCCATGTTGAACGGCATGTCGGGCGGATCGGCAGGGAAGTGACCGAGGGCCATCAGCTCGTCGATCCCCACCCCCACCTCGGCCGCCCACCCGCCGAAGTAGCGCTCGATCATCTCCCTGGGGAAGCGGTCGATGCCGGCGGGCACCGGCGTGTGGGTCGTGAAGATGGTCCCCGAGCGGACCACCTCGATCGCCTCGGCGAAGCGGAGCCCCTCGTCGGCCACCAGGGCCCGGATGCGCTCCAGCCCGAGGAACCCGGCATGACCCTCGTTGGTGTGGAAGACCTGGGCCGGAACGCCCAGCGCCTGCAAGGCGCGCACCCCACCGATGCCGAGCAGGATCTCCTGGCGCAGCCGGTGCTCCACGCCGCCGCCGTAGAGGCGGTCGGTGATCTCCCGCAGCTCGGCGGGGTTGGAGTCCACGTCGGCGTCGAGGAGGTACAGCCTGACCCGGCCGATCTCGGCCAGCCACACCTGGGCCACCAGGGTCTGATCGGCCAGCGGGAGCTCGACTCGGACACCGTCGACCAGCCGCAGCGCCATGGCGTGGGGGTCGAGCACCGGGTAGTGCTCGCCCTGCCAGCCCTCTCCGTCGAGGTACTGGCGGAAGTACCCCATCCGGTACATGAGGCCGACGCCGGTCAGCGGGACGCCCAGGCTGCTGGCCGCCTTCAGGTGGTCGCCGGCGAGAACGCCGAGCCCGCCCGAGTACTGCGGCAGGGCCTCCGCGATGCCGAGCTCAGGAGAGAAGTAGGCGACCGAGCGCAGGGGGCTCGCCGCCCGCGCCTGGAACCAGCGCCCCGCGCTGCAGTAGCGGTTGAGCTCGTCGTGCAGCTCTCCCAGCACGCCGAGGAACGCAGGGTCGGCACTCAGTTGCTCGAGCCTTCGGCGGTCGACGAGGCTCAGGACTCGCACCGGGTCGTGGAAGCTCGTCTCCCACAGCTGCGGGTCCACCCAGCGGAACAGGTCGCGCGTCCGCGGGTCCCATGCCCAGCGCAGGTTGAACGCCAGCTCCCGCAACGGGTCGAGCGGTTGGGGCAACCGGGCGCGGACGGTGAAGCTTCGAAGGGCCCTCACCTGCGCGAGGGTAGCGGGGACGCTCGCCGGGTGCGCCGGCCCTCCCCTGCAGCTCGAGGTTCTAGCTAGCTTGGTCGCGGTGACGGGACGCATCGTGATCGACGACATCCGCCCGCGGACCTCCGAGCCGGGTTACGCCGCCAAGGCGGTAGTGGGCGAGGCGGTGCCGGTCAGCGCGGTGATCTTCAAGGACGGCCATGACGTGCTCGCCGCCCGGGTGCAGCTGTTCGTCGAGGGGCGCAGCACGCCCGAGACCGTCGCCCCCCTGGGTGCGGGGACCAACGACGCCTGGAGCGGCCGGGTGGTGGCCGACCGCGTCGGCCGCCACCAGCTGGTCGTGCAGGCATGGACCGACCGCCACGCGTCGTGGACCAGGCGCGTCCTGGCCAAGCTCGACGCCGGCCAGGATGTCGAGGTGGAGATCGCCGAGGGCCGCCAGCTGCTCGCCTCGGCGGCACCTGGGCCTGCGGGGGCCGCCCGCCCCGAGGTGGAGACCGCCCTCGCGGCTCTATCCGACGAGCGCCTCGAGCCCACCCAGCGCCTCCGTCCGGCCCTGACCGCTGCGGTGGCCGACGCCCTGGCCGGCCCCGAGGGCGCCCCCGACCTCACCGTGGCGCCTCCCAAGCCCTTGTGGGTCGACCGGGAGCGCGCCCTTTTCGGCGCGTGGTACGAGCTGTTCCCCCGCTCCTACGGGGGCTTCAAGGGCACCGAGGAGCGGGTCGGTCCGCTCGCCGCTCTCGGCTTCGACGTGTTGTACCTGCCGCCCGTCCACCCGATCGGCTCGACCCACCGCAAGGGCCGCAACAACAGCCTGGTCGCCGGTCCCGACGATCCCGGCAGCCCGTGGGCGATCGGCTCCCCGGAGGGGGGGCACACCTGCATCGACCCGGGACTCGGCTCGGTGGAGGACTTTTCTCACCTCCGGGAGACCGTCGAGGCGCACGGCATGGAGCTGGCGCTCGACTACGCCCTGCAGTGCTCCCCCGACCACCCCTGGGTCGAGCAGCACCCGGAGTGGTTCCACCACCGGCCGGACGGCTCGATCGCCTACGCCGAGAACCCCCCGAAGAAATACCAGGACATCTACCCGATGAACTTCTGGCCGGCGCGCGACGAGGACCGGGTGGCGCTCTGGCAGGCGTGCCGGGACATCCTCGAGCACTGGATCGGCCTCGGCGTGAAGATCTTCCGGGTGGACAACCCCCACACCAAGCCGGTGGCCTTCTGGGAGTGGCTGATCCCGGCGGTGCAGTCCCGCCACCCCGAGGTCCTCTTCCTGGCCGAGGCGTTCACCCGCCCCCGGGTGATGGAAAAGCTCGCCGAGATCGGCTTCTCGCAGAGCTACACCTATTTCACCTGGCGGACGGCACGCGACGGCGAGGAAGGGCTGTGGGCCTACATGCAAACCCTCACCGAGGGGCGGGCCGCCGACTACTTCCGGCCCAACTTCTGGCCCAACACCCCCGACATCCTCGCCGGGCCGCTGCGCGGCGGCCCGCCGGCCGCCTTCGCCCTGCGCTACGTGCTCGCAGCAACACTCGTGCCCTCCTACGGCGTCTACAGCGGTTACGAGCTGTACGAGAACGAGCCCGCGTCGGAGGCCAACGAGGAGTACCTGGGATCGGAGAAGTACGAGCTCAAGCACCGCGACTTCGACCGGCCCGGCACGCTGGCGCCGCTCATGGGCAAGGTCAACGAGATCCGCCGCGCCCACCCGGCGCTGCAGAGGCTACGCAACCTCCGGCTGTTGGCGACCGACAACCCCTCGGTGATCGCCTACGCCAAGCTGAGCGACGACCGCACCGACGCCCTGCTCGTGGTCGTGACCCTCGACCCCGAGGTCCCCCAGGAGTCGCTGGTCCACCTGGAGCCCGCGGAGCTCGGCCTGCCGGGCGACCGGCCCTACCCGATGCTGGACCTGCTCTCGGGGGAGCTCTACGCCTGGAGCGGTCGGGAGGGCTTCGTGCGCTTCGAGCCGCTGGCGCGGGTGGCCCACATCTTCGACCTCCGGGCGGGCTCGCAGGGCCGCGACCAGGCCGGCCAGCAGTGAGCGTCTCCTCGGCCGGGCCGGGGGACCCGAGCTGGTTCCAGCACGCGGTCTTCTACGAGATCCCTGTCCGGGGTTTCTACGACGCCAACGGGGACGGCACCGGCGACCTCCGGGGGGTCACCGAGAAGCTCGACTACCTGGAGTGGCTCGGTGTCGACTGCCTCTGGCTCCTGCCGTTCTACCAGTCACCGCTGCGTGACGGCGGCTACGACATCTCCGACTTCTGGACGATCCTGCCCGACTACGGCGACCTGGCGGACGCGGTCGAGCTGGTCGAGCAGGCCCACCGCCGGAGCATCCGCATCATCGCCGACCTGGTCATGAACCACACCAGCGACCAGCACCCGTGGTTCTTGGAGTCCCGGCAGGACCGCAGCAATCCCAAGGCCAACTGGTACGTCTGGAGCGACGACGACACCCGCTACAGCGACGCGCGGATCATCTTCGTGGACACCGAGAAGTCCAACTGGACCCTCGACCCGGAGCGGGGCCAGTTCTACTGGCACCGTTTCTTCTCCCACCAGCCCGACCTCAACTACGACAATCCCGAGGTCGCCGACACGATGCTCGACGTCTTGCGCTACTGGCTGGACATCGGCCTGGACGGCTTCCGGCTCGACGCCGTGCCCTACCTGTTCGAGCGGGAGGGCACCGGTGGGGAGAACCTCCCCGAGACCCATGAGTACCTGAAGCGGCTCCGCAAGGAGGTCGACGCCCTCTACCGCGGAAGGGTGCTGCTGGCCGAGGCCAACCAGTGGCCCGAGGACGTCGTCGCCTACTTCGGCGAGAGCGACGAATGCCACATGTGCTTCCACTTCCCGGTGATGCCCCGGATGTTCATGGCGGTCCGCCGGGAGCAGCGCCACCCGATCACCGAGATCCTCTCGCGCACCCCTTCGATCCCCGACGGCTGCCAGTGGGGGATCTTCCTGCGCAACCACGACGAGCTCACCTTGGAGATGGTGAGCGACGAGGAGCGCGACTACATGTGGGCGGAGTACGCCAAGGACCCGAGGATGAAGCGCAACATCGGCATCGGGCGGCGTCTGATGCCCCTCGTGGACGGCGACCGGCGGGTGGCCGAGCTGCTCCACGCCTTGTTGTTCAGCTTTCCCGGGTCGCCGATCCTCTACTACGGCGACGAGATCGGGATGGGCGACAACATCTACCTCGGTGACCGCGACGGGGTGCGCACCCCGATGCAGTGGTCGCCGGACCGCAACGCCGGCTTCAGCCGCGCCGACTTCGCCCAGCTGTACCTCCCCCCGCTCATGGACCCGGTCTACGGGTACCAGTCGGTCAACGTGGAGGCCCAGACCCGTAACCCCAGCTCGCAGCTGCACTGGACCAAGCGGATGCTCGAGGTCCGCCGCCAGCACCGGGTGTTCGGCACCGGGACCTTCGAGGTGGTCTCCACCGACAACCCTTCGGTGCTCGCCTACGTCCGCAGCGCCACCGTGGTCGCCGGCGCCGGCGGTGGGGACGGCACCGGGGCCACCGCGGCCGCCGCCACCGACACGGTGCTCTGCGTGTGCAACCTCTCGCGCTTCGCCCAGCCCGCCGAGCTTCCCCTCCAGCGCTGGGAGGGGAAGGTCCCCGTCGAGCTGCTCGGGCGGGTCCCCTTCCCCCGCATCGGCGAGCTCCCGTACTTCGTCACCCTCACCGCCTACGGCTTCTACTGGTTCGAGCTGATCGACCCCTGAGCCGACCCCCGAGCCGAACGCAAGAGGTTCCCGCCATGACCCCGCCCTCCGCCCTCCCCGACGACCTCGCCGCACTGGTCGCCCCCTACCTGTGCCGCCAGCGGTGGTACGCCGGGCCGGAGGGGCTCGACCCCACCGAGGTGGAGGTGCTGGAGACCCGGGAGCTGTGCAGCACCGGAGGCGGCGAGCACCACCTGTACCTGGCGGTGGTCGAAGCGGCCGGCAGCCGCTACCAGGTGCTGCTCGGAGAGCGGCCGGCGGGCTCGCCCGCCGAGTTCCTCCAGAGTCACGGCGACAGTGTGATCGCCGGCGTGGACGGCCGCTACCTCTACGACGCCCTAGTCGACCCGGAGCTGGCCCGGGAGCTGCTGCCGATCGTTACCGGCGGGGTGGAGGCCGCCACCCGGGTGCGGCCGATGGGCGTGGAGCAGTCCAACACCTCGCTGGTGTTCGACGACCGGATCGTCGTGAAGGTGTTCCGGCGACTGCTCGCCGGCCGCAACCCCGATATCGAAGTGACCACCGCGCTTTCCCGGGTCGGCTTCGCCCACGTCGCCCGCCCGGTGGGCGTGTGGCGCTCGGGGGACCTGGACCTGGCCTTCGCCCAGGAGTTCCTCGCCGGCGGCTCGGAGGGCTGGGCCCTGGCGCTCACCTCGCTGCGGGATTTCTACGACTCCGGAGAGGAGGATCCTGCCGCTGCGGGCGGCGACTTCTCGATGGAGGCCCGGCGCCTCGGGTCGGTCACCGCCCAGCTCCACTGCGCCATGGCCCAGGCCTTCGGGGTGGAGCGGGACCGCCTCGCCGGCGGGGGGTGGCAGGCGCTGCTGCGGGCGGTGGGGGAGCGCCTCGACCGGGCGGTGCGCGACGGGCTGGTGGCTCGGGAACGTGCCGGGGCCGCGGTCGCCCGGCTGGCGTCGGTCGCCGACCCGGGTCCGGCGATCCGGGTGCACGGCGACTTCCACCTCGGCCAGACGATGCGAGCCGACAGCGGCTGGTACGTGCTCGACTTCGAGGGTGAGCCGGCGAGGCCCCGCGACGAGCGCCTGGCTCCCACCTCGGCGGCCAAGGACGTGGCCGGCATGCTCCGCTCCTTCGACTACGCAGCGCACGTCGCGCTGGCCGAGCGTGGCGCCGAGGGCGAGGGGTTGAAGGACGCCGCCCGGGCATGGGTGGACCACAATGCCGGCGAGCTGCTGGCCGGGTACCTCGCAGAAGAAGGCGTCGACGCCCTGCTCCCCCCCGAGGCGGACCGCGAGCTGGTGCTCGACGCCTTCGTGCTCGACAAGGCGCTGTACGAGCTGGACTACGAGCGCAGCTACCGGCCCGGCTGGGTGTCGATACCCCAGGCAGCCCTCCGGCGGATCACCGACCGCCTCGCGGGGTAGGAATCCGGGCATGCCCGACGCCACGGTTCCCAGCGCGCCCGCACCCACGACGCCTGCCGACGAGCGGCGGGCCGTCGAGCTGGTCGTCGCCGGGCGCCACAGCGACCCCCACCGGGTGCTCGGCCGCCACGGCGGGGTGGTGCGCTGTTTCCGGCCCGACGCCTCCGCGGTCCGCGCGGCGGCCGGCACGGTCGCGGAGTCGGGCAGAGGCGGCGGGGCAGTGGTCGGCGAGCTGCACCTGGTGCACCCTGCGGGCTTGTGGGAAGGTCCGATCGACGACTCCGTCGGCTCGTACCACTTCGAGGTCGACTACCCCCGCCGGGAAGGCCACTGGACGGTGCGCGTCGACGACCCCTACCGGGTGTGGCCCAGCCTCGGGGACCTCGACCTCCACCTCTTCGGGGAGGGCCGCCACCGCCGGCTGTGGGAGGTGCTCGGCGCCCACCCCGGCGAGCACGCCGGCCTGAGCGGGACCGCCTTCGCGGTGTGGGCGCCCAACGCCCAGGCGGTGAGGGTCGTGGGGGACTGGAACAGCTGGGACGGCCGGCTGCACCCGATGCGCTCCTTGGGCTCGAGTGGGGTGTGGGAGCTGTTCGTGCCCGGCGTCGGCCCCGGCGACCGCTACAAGTTCGAGCTGGTCACCGCCGACAACCGCTTGGTGCTCAAGGCCGACCCGATGGCCTTCTCCGCCGAGGTCCCCCCGGCAACCGCGTCGGTGGTGGCCGCGCCGCCGGCGCACGAGTGGGGCGACGGCGAGTGGATCGCCGGGCGCGCCCGAGCCGACCTGCTCCACTCCCAGATGTCGGTCTACGAGGTCCACCTCGCCTCGTGGCGCTGGACCGACGACGGGGCCGGCGGCCGGCGCCCGCTCACCTACCGGGAGCTGGCCGAGCAGCTCCCCGAGCACGTCGCGTCGCTCGGGTTCACCCACGTGGAGCTGATGCCCGTGGCCGAGCACCCCTTCTCGGGCTCTTGGGGCTACCAGGTCACCGGCTACTACGCGCCGACGTCGCGCTTCGGCTCGCCCGACGACTTCCGGGTGCTGGTCGACGCCTTGCACCGGCTGGGTATCGGGGTGATCGTCGACTGGGTGCCGGCGCACTTCCCCCGTGACGAGTTCGCCCTCGCCCGCTTCGACGGCACCGCCCTCTACGAGCACGACGACCCCCGCCTGGGGAGCCATCCCGACTGGGGGACCCTCGTGTTCAACTTCGGCCGCAACGAGGTGCGCAACTTCCTCGTGGCCAACGCCTTGTACTGGATCGAGGAGCTCCACGTCGACGCCCTCCGGGTCGACGCGGTGGCCTCGATGCTCTACCTCGACTACTCCCGCCGGGCAGGCGAGTGGGTCCCCAACGAGTTCGGAGGGCGGGAGAACCTCCAGGCGGTCGCCTTCTTGAAGGAGGTCAACGAGGCGGTCTTCGGCCTCTACCCGGGGGCGACGGTCATCGCCGAGGAGTCCACCGCCTGGCCGGGGGTCTCGCGGCCGACCTACCTCGGGGGCCTCGGCTTCGGCTTCAAGTGGAACATGGGGTGGATGCACGACACCCTCGGGTACTTCTCCACCGACCCGGTCTACCGCTCGTACCACCACAACGAGCTGACCTTCGGGCTGGTGTACGCCTGGTCGGAGAACTTCGTGCTCCCGCTGTCCCACGACGAGGTCGTCCACGGCAAGGGGTCGCTGCTGTCCAAGATGCCCGGGGACCGCTGGCAGCAGCTCGCCAACCTGAGGGCGCTGTACGCCTGGATGTGGGCCCATCCCGGCAAGCAGCTGGTGTTCATGGGCGCGGAGCTCGCCCCCGAGGGGGAGTGGGACCACGAGCGGGAGCTCGACTGGTGGATCCGGGAGCAGTGGGCCGACCACGGCCGCCTCGGCAGGCTGCTCGCCGAGCTCAACTCGGTCCAGCGGTCGGCGCCGGCGCTGTGGGAGGACGACTTCAGCCCCGCCGGGTTCCGCTGGATCGACGCGAGCGACGCCGGCCAGAGCGTGGCGTCGTTCCTCCGGCTCCGCCCGGAGCGCCCGGCCGACGCGGATCGCGCCACGCAGACCGCGTCCTGGCCGGAGCAGCCGACGACCAGGCCCCCCTCCGTGCTCGCGTGTGTCGCCAACCTGACCCCGGTCCCCCACGAGGGCTACCGCGTGGGCCTGCCGGCGCCCGGCAGGTGGCGGGAGCTGGTCAACACCGACGCCACGGAGTGGGGTGGGAGCGGCATGGGCAACGCGGGGGAGGTGTACGCCGAGCCGGAGGCCTGGCACGGCCAGGCGTTCTCCGCCTCGCTCACCCTGCCGCCGCTCGCCGTGCTGTGGCTGGCGCCGGACCCGGCGGCGGCGCCGCCCGGGTAGGGGGTGGGTGGGGACGGTTGCGGAGCGGCCCTCCGGGGGTCAGCCCGATCGGGCTGGCGCGGCGACCTCGGAGCGCAGCTCCTCGGCGGCCAGCTCGGGGGGCACGACGTTGATGAGCACCCCCGAGCCGAGCTCGAAGCCCCCCCGGGTGGTCACCTGCGGGATGACGTGGACGTGCCAGTGGTGCACCCCGCTGAGCCGGTACGGGGCGGAGTGGAACAACAGGTTGTAGGCGACGTCGCCCAGCCTGGAGCGCAGCGCCTGGAGCGCCAGGCGGACCGCCCGTCCGGTGGCCGAGAGGTCCTCGGCGTCGGCGCGGTAGAGGTGGGGGTCGTGGTGACGGGGGATGATCAGCATCTCGTAGGGGCTGCCGCTCCAGTAGGGGCTCACCACCACGACCCGCTCGTCGGCGTACACCAGGCGGTGGCCGACGTCCTCCTCGGCGTCGGACACCGCGCACAGCAGGCAGTTGCCCTGGAAGCGGGCAAAGCCGGCCATCTCGTTGGCCGTCTCCCCGGGGACGAAGGGCATGGAGAGCAGCTGCCCGTGGGGGTGCTCGATCGACGCGCCGGCCTCCCGCCCCCGGTTGACCACCGCCTGGCTGTAGCGCAGTCCCGGGATCGAGGAGTGCTCGACCATCCGGTCCCGGAGGGCGTACATCACCAGGCTCGCCTGGTGCTCGGAGAGGTCCGCCCAGGTCGCCTCGTGCTCGGGCGTGAGGACGAAGACCTCGTGGACCCCGCTCGCCGGTGCCTGGGTGAACACCGGGCCGAGGTGGGTCACCACCATCGGGTCCGACCCGCTGAAGGCGGGGTAGCGGTTGGGGACGATGCGCACCTGCCACGCTCCGTCCGGGCCGAAGCTCTCCAGCGACGAGGGGTCGGACTCCTCGCTCCCCGGGCAGAACGGGCAGGGGCGGTCGGGATCGTCCTCGACCGGCAGGCGCCGGGTCTGGAACGCCGACGGCCGCTCGAGGCGCTCGGCGGCCATCACCACCCACCGGCCGGTCAGCGGGTCGAGTCGGAGCTGGCTCATCTTCGGGGCAGGCGGCCGGGGGCGGCCGGCGCGCAGACGGGCTCGGGGGGCGGCATCGTCACACCCGCACGGTAGCGCCATGCGCGGGTCGTCGTGCTGCAGGCCCGCGCCGGTCGGCCACCGCGACGCCCCGGTCCTTTGCGGGCGGTGCCCTAGCGTGGAGCACGTGCGGGCGTACCTGGACCACGCGGCGACCGCTCCTCCCCGCCCGGAGGCGGCGGAGGCGATGCTCCCGTGGCTCACCGACCGCTTCGGCAACCCCTCCGGGAGCCACTCGGTCGCCCGCGGCGCCCGCCGGGCAGTGGAGCAGGCCCGTGCCACCTTGGCGGAGCTGCTCGGCGCCTCCCCGGGGGAGGTGGTGTTCACCGGCGGCGGTACCGAGTCCGATCTGCTCGCCGTCAGGGGCCCGCTCGAAGCCCGCCGCCGCTCCGGGGCTCTCGAGGCGGCGGTGGTCGTCAGCGCGGTCGAGCACCCCGCGGTTGCCGTCGCCGCGGGCGGATCGGGCGCGCCGGTGCGGGTGGCACCGGTCGGGCCCGACGGGGTGGTCGACCTCGACGCGCTCGTCGCCCACCTGGACCGCCACGTGGCGGTGGTCTCGGTCATGCTCGTGAACAACGAGGTCGGCACGATCCAGCCGGTCGGGGAGGTGTCCGAGCTGACCCGTCGGCACGCGCCCGGAGCGGTCGTCCACACCGACGCGGTCCAGGCGTTCAGCTGGCTGGACCTGCGGGAGGCGGCCGCCGCCGCCGACCTGGTCAGCATCAGCGCCCACAAGCTCGGTGGTCCGCAGGGTGTCGGCGCCCTGGTGGTGCGCGACGGCACCCCGCTCGCCGCGGTGATGGAGGGTGGCGGCCAGGAGCGCGAGAGGCGGGGCGGGACCCACAACGTCGCGGGCATCCTCGGGATGGCCGCCGCCGCGGCCGCCGCGGCCGCCGATCGGCCCTCGGCTGTCGCGAGGGTCGCCGCGCTGCGCGACCGGCTGCTCGACGGGCTCCTCCGGGCGGTCCCGGGGGCGACG
>JAJZWW010000034.1 GCA_021846485.1 Actinomycetes bacterium | reverse complement strand
AGCGAGCTCGGTGGCGAACCTGAAGAACGCCTCGGCGGCCTCCGCCGCCCGGGCCTCGGTGTCCGACCGGTCGGCCGTCTCGCTCACTGGTCCTCCTCGTCGCGGGGCCGGAAGTATCGCAGAGCCAGCCCGCCCGGGCCGGCAACCCTCCGGCGCGCGAGCGCCGCTGCGATCGGTCGCGCGGGCCCTTCCCGACTCCCGGAGCGCCGGCGCGGCGCCCGCGGGTCGTATCCTCGGAGCCCAGATGGCTCCCGGACCGGCTACGCTCACCGCCGGGCTCAACCCGGTGCAGGCCCGCGCGGTCACCCACCCCGGCGGGCCCCTGCTCGTGGCCGCCGGCGCCGGCTCGGGCAAGACCCGGGTGCTCACCCACCGGATCGCCTGGCTGGTGGACCAGGGGGTCTCGCCCTATGAGATACTGGCGATCACCTTCACCAACCGGGCGGCCGACGAGATGCGCCGGCGAGTGGTCGGGCTGGTGGGGCCGGTCGCCGAGCGGATGTGGATCTCCACGTTCCACTCGGCGTGCCTGCGGGTCCTGCGCCGCGACGCCCGCCTCCTCGGTTACCGGCCCGGGTTCAGCATCTACGACCAGGCCGACTCGGTCCGCCTGACCGGTTACGTCGTGGCCGACCTCGGGTTGGACGCCAAGAAGTTCCCCGCCCGGGCCCTCCACGCGGCCATCAGCGCGGCCAAGAACGACCTGGTCGACTTCGAGACCTACCGGTCCCGGTCGAGCGGCCCCCAGGAGCGGCGCACCGCCGAGGTCTACCAGCAGTACCAGTCCCGGCTGCTCGCCGCGAGCGCGATGGACTTCGACGACCTGCTCACCGTCACCGTCACCCTGCTCGAGTCGTTCCCCGAGGTCGCCTCGCGCTACCAGGAGCGCTTCGTGCACGTGCTGGTCGACGAGTACCAGGACACCAACGCCGCCCAGAACCGCATCGTGGCCCTCCTCGCCGCCGGGCACCGCAACGTCACCGTCGTCGGGGACAGCGACCAGAGCATCTACCGGTTCCGGGGGGCGGACATCCGCAACATCCTGCAGTTCGAGAAGGCCTTCCCCGACGCCACCGTGCTGCCCCTCGAGCAGAACTACCGCTCCACCCAGACGATCCTCGACGCGGCCAACGCGGTGATCGCCAACAACGCCCGCCGCGCCCCCAAGAAGCTCTGGACCGACCGTGCCGGTGGGGAGAGCATCGTGTGCTACCACGCCGAGGACGAGCACGACGAGGGCTCCTGGGTCGCCTCGGAGATCGCCCGCCTCCACGGCACGCTCGGCGGCGTGGAGGGCGACGGCCGGGTCTACGGGTGGGGCGACATGGCGATCTTCTACCGGACCAACGCCCAGAGCCGGGCGGTGGAGGAGGCCCTGGTGCGCCGGGACATCCCCTACAAGGTGGTGGGCGGCACCCGCTTCTACGACCGCCGAGAGGTGAAGGACGCGCTGGCCTACCTGCGCGCGCTGGCCAACCCGGCCGACGAGGTGTCGCTCAAGCGGATCGTCAACGTCCCCAAGCGCGGGGTCGGGGACACCAGCGTCGAGCGCGTCGAGCGCTGGGGACGCCAGCACGGAATGGCCTTCGGCGACGCCCTCGCCCACGCGGCCGACGCGGGCGTGAGCGGCCGGGCGTTGAGCGGGATCGGCGGGCTGCTGCGCCTGCTCGACGAGTGGCGGGCGGCTCTGGCGCCCCCGGAGGAACCGGGAGGCGAGGCCGCCGGGGAGCCGGCTGTGGCCGCTGACGGCCCGGCGCGTCTCGGGCCCGCCGAGGCGATCTCGCAGGTGCTGGAGCGCACCGGCTACCTGGCCGAGCTGCAGGCCGAGGGCAGCATCGAGTCCGCCGGGCGGATCGAGAACCTGGAGGAGCTCATCGGCGCGGCGAGCGAGGCCGACAGCCTGGAGGCCTTCTTGGAGGAGGTCAGCCTGGTCGCCGACGCCGAGGAGGTCGACGCCGACGCTTCCCAGGTGCTGCTCATGACCCTGCACACCGCCAAGGGCCTCGAGTTCCCGGTGGTGTTCGTCGTCGGGATGGAAGAAGGCGTGTTCCCCCACCTCCGCTCCCTCGGGGACCCCGACGAACTCGAGGAGGAGCGCCGGCTCGCCTATGTGGGCATCACCCGGGCCGAGGAGCGGCTCTACCTGTCGCACGCCTGGTGCCGGAGCCTGTGGGGCCAGACCCAGTACAACCCGCCGAGCAGCTTCTTGAAGGAGATCCCCGAGCGCCTGGTCCGGGACGCTGCCGGCGCTCACCGCTCGCTGGTCTCCCGCAGCGGGCGGGTGCGGCCCGGGGGTGGCGCGGGCGGCAGCGTCGCCGGCACTCTTGACCGGGCTCCGGCCGCCCACCGGGAGGAGGCGGTGGGCTCGGCGCTGCACCGGGGCCGGGTCTCGCCGGGAGGCACCGGGGCCGAGGCTCTCGGGCTGCGGCCCGGCGAGACCGTGGTGCACTCCAAGTGGGGAGAGGGGGTGGTGCTCGACGTGCGCGGGGAGGGCCACAAGGCGGAGGCGACCGTTCGCTTCCCCGGGCTCGGCGACAAGCACCTGCTGCTCCACCTCGCGCCGCTGGCGCGGCCCTGAGCCCGGCGGTGAGCCGGCGCGCGGCGGGGCTGTAGCCTCCAGCTCCGTGGACCGCTCGGCTCCGCGGGGGACGGCCCGACGGCTGTTCGTGCTCCCCTGCGGCGGGGAGCGGACCCTGGCCGCGCTGTTCGACCCGTGGGACCCCGCCTGCGGGCAGGTGGTGGAGATCCCCTACTACTGCTACGCGGTCGACCATCCGGAGGGCTGGGTGCTGGTGGACTGCGGCATCCATCCGGAGCTGATCGCCGACCCCGCAGGCCGTCTCGGCCCCCAGGCGGCCACCTCCGAGCTGGTCGCCGGGGCCTCCGACGACATCGCCCACCAGCTGCGCCGGATCGGCGTCCCGCCCGAGTCGGTGGCGCAGGTGGTCCTCACCCACCTGCACTACGACCACTGCGGCGGGCTGTGCCTGCTACCCCCGGTCCCGGTCCACGTGCAGGCCGACGAGCTGAGGTTCGCGTCCGCCCCCCCGGCCTACCAGACTGCTGCCTACATGCCCGGCGACTGGGCCGGAGTGACCAAGTGGCGGGAGTCCTACGGGGAGGTCGACCTGTTCGGCGACGGGGCGGTGGTCGCCTTCCCCACGCCGGGGCACACCCCGGGACACCAGTCGGTCCAGGTCCGGCTGCCGGGACAGGCGGTGATCCTCGTCGGCGACGCCGCCTACCACCCCGACAAGATGCGCCGGCGCCGGCTCCCCGGCTACCTCTGGAGCCCGGATGCGTTGGTGTCCAGCTGGGAGGAGCTCGAGCGGCGCGCGGAGGCGGCCGACGCCGAGATGCTCTTCTCGCACTACCCGCCCCCCGACCAGCTGGTCACCGCGCCCGCGGCGTGGATGGCGGGCCGGTTCAGTCCAACCACATGGACCTGAACCCGTAGGAGTTGAGCGACAGCCCGGTCTCGCTCGGCACCACCCCCTGCACCTTCGCTCCGTGACCGTCGATCACCGGCGGGAAGTACGGGATGATGTAGCCGCCCTCGGTCCAGTCGATCTGCTGCATCTCGTGGACGATGTCGGCCTGCTTGGCCTGGTCCAGGGTGGCGACCGCCTCCCGGTAGAGGGTGTTGTACCGGGCGTTGTCGAAATGGGTCTCGTTGAACGGCGAGCCAGGCAGGGTGGCCTGGCCGACCTGGGGCAGGTAGCTGCTGTAGTACCAGTAGTCCTGGGCGAAGCTCCACTTCAGGTAGTTGGACCCGTAGAACTCAGTGACGGTGACCTGCCGGAGGTTGACCGTCACGTTGGCCGCGGAGGCCTGCTGGGCGAACACCTGCGCGACGGCGATCGTCCCCTGGGCGATGTCGGAGGTGACCAGCTCGACGGTCAGGCCCTCCCTGCCGGCGGCCGCGAGCAGGGACTTGGCCTTGTTGATGTCCTGGTGCCGCTGGGGGATCGACCGGTCGTACTCCGGATCGTAGGGCGAGAAGATGTCGTTGCCGAGGGTGCCGTGACCCTCGAAGACCACCGCGTCCATCTGGGGCCGGTTGGCGATCAGGCGGAACGCCTGGCGGACCCGGACGTCGTCGAAGGGGGCCTGGTCGACCCGCACGGTGAACGGCGTGAACCCGCCGGCGTGTGACACGACGACCTTCGCGCCGCCGGACTCGACGGTCGAGATCACGTCGGCGGACAGCAGGTTGATGACATCGGCCTGCCCGGACTGGAGCGCGTTCAGCTGGCTGTTGGCGTCGGCGTAGTCGCTGGATCACCACCTCGTCCAAGTAGGGCAGGCCGTGCTGCCAGTAGTCCGGGCTGCGCACGAAGACGCTCTGCACCCCGGGCGTGAAGCTCTGGTACTTGAAAGGTCCGGTCCCGATGGGGTGCTTGGGGTCGTAGCCCACCGGGACGATGTTGAGGTAGTAGCTGTAGCCGGCGAGGGCCTCGATCAGGCTGGCGTAGGGGGCCTGGAACGGCAGGGAGACGGTGAGGGCGTCGAGCTTCCTCATCCTCGCCAGGTCGAGGTTCGGCAGCATCGACGACCCCGGCAGGTGGCCCTTCACGATCCGGTCGATGCTGAACATCACGTCGTCGGCGGTGAGCGGCTTACCGTCGTGGAAGCTGATCCCCTGCTTGACCCTCACCGTCCAGCGCGTGGCGGTGCGGTCCGGGGTGATCTCCTGGGCGAGCGCGAGCACCGGTCTCACCTGCGGGTCGTAGGCGACCAGGGGGTTGTAGAGCTGGAGGATCCGTGCGAAGTCGACGTTGTTGACCCCCTGCTGGGCGTCGAGGGTGTCCGAGGACGACCCACCCGTGAGCCCGGCGGTGAGCCGTCCTCCCCGTTTGGGGGCCGACGTCGCCGCCGACCCCGTGGCGGTGGAGCCGCTGGACCTGCTCGCGTGCGTCGCTGCGCTGGAGCCCCCGCAGGCGTCGAGGAGGACGCCGGCGCCGGCGGCGGAGACGCCGAGCAGGAAGCTGCGTCGGCTCAGGGGTGAGGGTGGGGTGGGTGGTTGTCCGGCGGTCAAGGATCTGCTCCTCGTTCGGTGGGTGCCGGCGGGTCGCCCGCCGCGGGGGCGATGCTGGCGGGGTAGCGGTAGGCGATCTTGTGCATCTTGAGCTCCATGAACGTCTCGGTGCCCTCGACGCCGGGGATCGACGGGAGGCGCTCGGAGAGCAGCTCCCAGAGGTCCTCGTGGCTCCGGCAGACGACCTGGATGTACACGTCGGCGCGCCCGGTGCAAGAGCTGATGTAGGTGACCTCCGGCCAGGGCAGGAGGGTCTCGATGACCGCCACCTGGTGGCCGGGCGCGACGTCGATCAGCACGAAGGCGAGCACCCGGAAACCCAGCCGGAACGGGTCGGCGATGGCGACGACCCTCAGCGCGCCGGCGTCGGTCAGGCGCCGCACCCGCGCCCGGACGGTCCCCTCCGACACGCCTACCGAGCGGGCTATCTCCCGGAAGGCGCGCCGGCCGTCGTCCTGGAGCTGGCGGACTATCGCCTCGTCGAGCGGGGAGAGCTGCTCGTCCAAGAGGTCGGGGCCGGGCAGCTGGCGGCTCCGGGTGCCCCGCGTCGAGCCGGCCGGGACCCCCGAGGGGGAGCTGCTCATCCGGCCAGGCAGCGGTGGACGAGGCGGTGGAAGTGCTGGATGAGGTGCTCCGAGTCGAGCAGCAGCCGACCCTCGCTCACCCGCCCGGAGCGCAGGCCCCGCTGCACCGATTCCACGAGGACCTGGTCCTCTCGCCCGACCACCACGTTGAAGTCGACCAGTTGCTGCGCGGTCTCGTCGGGGACGTCCCGGCCGAACCAGTAGTCCATGACCACCCGGGTGCGCTCGGGACCGTCCGGGACGAACCAGAAGGCCATCAGGTTGTCCGGTCCCGGGTTCTGCACGACGGTGAAGTTGGGCCACACGAAGCCGAACTGGCCGCGTACCAGCCGGCCGGAGAGCGGGTAGGGGAGCTCGGCGTCAGCGCCCCGGGCGGAGCGGCGGATCCCGGTCACCGCCCGGGACCACCAGTCCCCTTCCTCCAGGCGGTAGCCGACCGGGTCGACCTCCATCACCCGGGAGAAGCTCGGGTGGGCGACCGGGCAGTGGTAGCACTCGTCGAAGTTCTCGACCACCACCTTCCAGTTGGCTGCCACCTCCCACTCACCGTGCTGGCGGAACTCCAGGTTGTCGACGTCGACCCCGTCGCTGCGCATCCGCCCCGGGAGCTCCCCGAGGTAGTCGGGGAGCGGGACCGGGTCGCTTCCCACATGGACGAAGACGAAGGGGGGCCAGCTGTCGACCGCGACGGGCAGCAGCCCGAAGGCCGCGGGGTCGAAATCCGCCTCCCGGTCCGAGCGGGGGGCGGAGACCAGGGCACCGTCCAAGTCGTAGGACCAGGCGTGGTAGTGGCACTGCAGGACCTTGCGGTGGCCGGGCCCGAGCACCACCTCGGCGCAGCGGTGGCGGCAGACGTTGACGAATCCCCGAAGCCCGCCGTCGGGGTGGCGGGCCACCACCACCGGGATGTTGCCGATCGTGGCCGTGAGGTAGTCGCCGGGCGCCTGCAGCTGGTCGGTCCGGCCCACGTACTGCCAGCTGCGCTCGAAGATCAGCCGGCGCTCCTCTTCCAGCACGTCCCTGCCCACGTACCAGCCGGCGGGGAGGGTGCGGCCGGCGTCGATCCTCTCGGCGATCTGTCCGGAGATGTCGAGCATGGTCCAGGTCTCCTCAGGTAGGGGTGGTGGTCGGCGAGGCGTACGTGGGCGGTGCCCCGGTCGGGGAGGGAGCGAAGCGCGGGTCGTACCAGAAGCCGGCCAGCTGCCCTCCGTCGGCGAGGAGGGCGGCGCCGCTGACGAACGAGGCGTCGTCGGAGGCGAGGAACAAGATGGCCTGGGCCTGCTCCTCGGGCCGGCCGAGGCGCCCGAGCGGTATGCGGGGGAGGTAGGCCGTCTCGAGCTCGGGGCCGAGGTCCGCCTCGACCATCGGGGTAAGGGTGAGCCCTGGGCAGATGGCGTTGCAGCGCACCCCCAGGTGCCCGAGCTCCCACGCGATGCACCGGGTGAGCTGGAGGATCCCGGCCTTGGAGACGCAGTAGTGGGCGAGAGGCGACTCGGCGACGAAGGAGTCCGTCGACGCCACGTTCACGATCACCCCGCCGCCGTCTCCCACCATGCGGCGGGAGGCGTGCTGGGCGAGCAGGAACGGGGCAGTCAGGTTGGTGGCGAGCACCTCGTTCCAGCTCTCCGGGGAGATGTCGAGGAACGGCTCGGCGGTGCAGACCCCCGCGTTGTTGACCAGCACGTCGATCCGGCCCCGAGACCAGGCGAGCTCCGCCAACCGGTCGACCTGGGCGGGATCGCGCAGGTCGGCGCGGACGGTGCGGACCGCGTCGCGCCCCGCCGTCTCGTCGGCCCGACGCCGCAGCGCCTCCAGGCGTCCTGCGTCCCGGCCGGCGGCGACGACCTCGGCGCCCGCCGCGGCGAAGGCGAGGACGCTGGCCGCGCCGATGCCGCTCGAGCCCCCGGTCACCAGCACGCGCCGCCCGGCGAAGGGCACCTCTCCCGCGGTCAATCGGACCCCCGGTCACCTATCGTCCTCTACGAGCCACCTTAGCAGGTTGCTGCGCATTGCGGGGAGTTCAGGCGGCTCTGCTACGCAATGCGTGCCAGGCGGCCGTCCCCGTTCGGCAACGCGTAGAACGCCCCGCTCGGCTTGGACCCCGAGCGCTCGCCCCTGCGTATCATCGGAGCCGATGCAGCGTCACTACCGGGTGGTCATGGCCAAACCGGGCCTGGACGGCCACGACCGGGGGGCGAGAGTCATCACCCGGGCGCTGCGGGAGGCGGGGTTCGAGGTGGTTTACACCGGCTTGCACCAGACCCCCGAGCAGATCGTCGGGACGGTCCTCGACGAGGACGCCGACGCCGTGGGCATGTCGGTCCTCTCGGGGGCCCACCTGACGCTCATGCCCCGGGTCGTCGAGCTGCTGCGCAGCAACGACGCCGGCGACGTGCTCGTCTTCGGCGGCGGGATCATCCCCGACGCGGACATCGCCGAGCTGAAGCGGGCCGGCATCGCCGAGGTGTTCACCCCCGGCACCCCGCTCGCGACCATCACCGGGTGGCTCGAGGCCGCCCTCGATGCCCAGGAGACCGCGGGGGCGAGCTGATCCTCGGCCCCCCTTTCCCCCCTTTCAACCAGGAGGCAGCGTTGGACCTGTTCGAATACCAGGGCAAGCAGTACTTCGCCCGCTTCGGCATCCCCGTCCCCGCCGGGGGGGTGGCTGACAGCGTCGAGGAGGCGGTGGCCGCCGCCGGCGCCGCCGGCTACCCCGTGGTCGTGAAGGCCCAGGTCCAGGTCGGGGGGCGGGGCAAGGCCGGCGGCGTGAAGCTCGCTCGCGACGCCGGCGAGGTGGCGCTCCACGCCGGCGCGATCCTCGGGCTGGACATCAAGGGCCACGTCGTACGGCGACTGTGGGTCGAGCACGCCACCGACATCGCCGAGGAGTACTACGCGAGCTTCACCCTCGACCGCGGCGCTCGGGCCCACCTGGCGATGGTCTCCTCCCGGGGCGGGGTGGAGATCGAGACCGTCGCCGCCGAGGACCCCAGCGCGATCGCCCGGCTGCACATCGACCCCGCCGCCGGGTTCAGCGAGCAGCAGGCCACTTCGCTGGTCGAGCAGGGCGGTCTCCCCGAGGCGGCCCGGGCCGGAGCGGTCGACATCTTGCAGAGGCTGTTCCGCTGCTACGACGAGGGAGACGCCGACCTGGTCGAGATCAACCCGCTGGTGCTCACCGCCGACGGTCGGGTCCACGCTCTCGACGCCAAGGTCACCCTCGACGACAACGCCGCCTTCCGCCACCCCGAATGGGACGGGTTCCGCGACATCGACGAGCTAGACGAGCGGGAGCGCCTCGCTCGCAGCAAGGGCCTCCAGTACGTGGGCCTCGACGGGGTGGTCGGCATCATCGCCAACGGCGCCGGCCTGGCGATGAGCACCTGCGACGTGGTCAACCAGGTCGGCGGCTCACCCGCCAACTTCTTGGACATCGGCGGCGGTGCCAACGCCGAGGTGATGGCCAACGCCCTGGAGGTCATCAACTCCGACCCGAAGGTGAAGGCGATATTCATCAACATCTTCGGTGGCATAACCCGCGGCGAGGAGGTCGCCAAGGGCATCGTCACCGCCCTGGAGCGGGTGGACATCGCCGCCCCGATCGTGATCCGCCTCGACGGCACCAACGCCGAGGAGGGCCGGGAGATGCTGAGAGGCGTCGAGTCCGACGCTCTGATCTCCCGCCCGACCATGCTCGACGCCGCCCGCACGGCCGTCGCGCTCGCCGGAACCTCGCCAGCTACCGGAGGGAGCGCCCGATGAGCATCTTCGTGGACGAGACGACCAAGGTGGTCGTGCAGGGCCTCACCGGGGGGCAGGGCCGCTTCCACGGCCTGCGCAACCGGGCCTACGGGACTCGGGTCGTCGCCGGGGTCACCCCCGGCAAGGGAGGCCAGGACGTCGAGGGCATCCCGGTGTTCGACACGGTCGCCGAGGCGGTCGGGGCCACCGGAGCGGACGCCAGCTTCGTGTCGGTCCCGCCCCGCTTCGCGGCCGACGCGATCCTGGAGGCGGCCCGGGCGGGCATCCCGCTGGTGGTGTGCATCACCGAGGGGATCCCCGCCCACGACGAGGCCCGGGTGTTCGCCACGCTGCGCGCCGAGCACCCCGGCACCCGGCTCCTCGGCCCGAACTGCCCGGGCATCATCAGCCCGGGCAAGACCAACATCGGCATCACCGCCGGCGAGATCGCCCTGCCGGGGGGACCGGTAGGGATCGTCAGCCGTTCGGGGACGCTCACCTACCAGGCGCTCTACGAGTTGAAGCAGCTCGGCATCGGGGTCACCACCTGCGTCGGGATCGGGGGAGACCCCGTGCCGGGGACGAACTTCGTCGACTGCCTGAGGGCATTCGAGGCGGACCCCGAGACCGGGGCGATCTCGTTGTTCGGCGAGATCGGCGGGGTCGAGGAGGAGCGGGCGGCGGAGCTCATCGCCAAGGAGGTCACCAAGCCGGTCGTCGCTTACATCGCCGGGGTCACCGCTCCGCCGGGCAAGAAGATGGGCCATGCCGGCGCGATCGTCTCCGGCTCCAAGGGGACCGCCAAGGCCAAGATGGAGGCCCTTGCGGTCGCCGGCGTCCACGTCGTCGACAACCCGACCGAGGCCGGGCGCAAGATGGCCGAGATCCTCCAGGCCCGTTGACCCTGCCGCCGGGCGGCGCGGTCCGCTTCTCGCCCGGCGACCCGGGTGCGCCGCCGGCGGCGGAGCTGCTCGACGCCATGGAAGCCGAGATGGTCGTCCTCTACGGCATCGGTGGTTGCGGGGTCGGGGCGGCCGGCGGCGTCCCGAGGGCGGCCGGGGGGGGCCGGCGGCGGGCTGCACCTGGGGGTGGCCCTGGACCGCAGAGAGCTCGCCCCTCCCGGAGGCATCTACCTGGTCGGTCGGATCGGCGAGGAGGTGGTGGCCGGGGGCGGGCTGCGGACCATCGGCCCGGGGATCGGTGAGGTCAAGCGGATGTACGTGGTCCCGGCCTGGCGAGGACGGGGGATCGGCCGGCGGCTGCTCGGCGCGCTCGAGCGCCACGCCGTGCAACAGCTGGGCCTGACGGTCACCCGCCTCGACACAGGTCCCGCGCAGCCCGGTGCGAAATGCCTCTACGAGAGTGCCGGGTACCGCAGCGTCGGCAACTACAACGCCAACGCCTATGCCAGCTTCTGGGGTGAGAAGAGGCTGGCCTGAGCCGGGAGGCCCGGTCTGGACTGACCCGCGATGGCCCGCCACGCACCCCTTCGCGGTCGACGACCCGGCTCCGCCCGGTCCGTCTCCTGGACCTGCGCGTGCCGGGGGCGGGCCGGCGGGCAGTGCTCGTCGGTCTGTTGCACGCCTGTGGCGCCCCTGTGGGCCCTCTGGCTGATCGTCGGTTGTCGGTCGAGCGGACTGGTGGCGCGCGGGGCTCGACGCCAAGACTGTGGGCGCATTGGCGTCCGCTGACCGTGGGAAGTTGGCAGATCGGGCGCGGGAGCCGGGTGCGTAGAGCCGAAGTGGGTGCTCTCGAGCCCCGTATCGGGCACCGAACGCACCCAGTTCGGCCCGATGCACCCAGTTCGGCTCGCTCCACCCGGTCTCGGGCTTCCACTTCCGGCCAGCTCCGCCCGCCCGCAGGTGCCTCGCCCACCGGTTGCACCCCCCGGGGTCTCCGCCTCCGCCCCCGCCGACCCCGGCCCCCCGGCTCAGCAGCTCCTCAGGGGTAACTTCAGGGAGATCCCCGATGGCCGCAGTCGCGTCGAGGTGCGAGCATCGGAGCATGTCCGAGACCACCGGTCGGATCATGCCGCCGCCCTCCAGGCCCCCGCGCCGACGTGCCGGCCCGTGCCAGGGTAGGGTTGGTCGACCCGGATCGTCGCGGCAGGCTGCGTGCTCGTGTCGTCACACGGTCGTGCCCGTCCTGCCCCAGTGCCCGTCCCCGGCGAGGGAGGCGGGTCGCCCGAGCCCATGGGAGAGGCGTTGATCGTCGCCGAGCACCTCACCAAGACTTATGGCTCGACCCGTGCCGTCGACGACTTGTCCTTCACCGTCGCTCCGGGAAGGGTCACCGGCTTCCTCGGCCCCAACGGCGCCGGCAAGACGACGACCATGCGCATGATCCTCGGTCTGGACGACCCGACCTCGGGGAAGGTGACCATCGACGGTCGTCCCTACCGGGACCTGGCCGCCCCCCTGAGGGAGGTCGGAGCGCTGATCGACGCCAAGGCGGTCCAAGGCGGGCGCACCGCCCGCTCCCACCTCGAGGTGCTCGCCGCGAGCAACGGGATCCCCCGGCGCCGGGTGTCGGAGGTGCTCCGCCTCGTCGGCCTGGAGCAGGTGGCCCGCCGACGGCTGGGGACGTTCTCGCTGGGGATGAGCCAGCGCCTCGGCGTGGCCGCTGCCCTCCTCGGGGATCCCCACACGCTGCTCTTCGACGAGCCGGTCAACGGGCTCGACCCCGAGGGCATCCAGTGGATCCGCCAGCTGATGAAGGGACTGGCGTCGGAGGGCCGCACGGTGCTCGTCTCCAGCCACCTGATGAGCGAGATGGCCCTCACCGCAGACCACCTGCTCGTCATCGGCCGCGGCAAGCTAGTCGCCGACGCGTCCATCGACGAGGTGGTTCGAGGCGGCTCCGCTTCGACAGTACTGGTGCGCAGCCGCGACGACGCCGCCCTCGCCGGTCGGCTGGTGGCGATCGGCGCCAACGTGCAGGCCGGCAGCAGCGGTGGGCTCCTCGTCGGCGGGGTGGAGGCCGCGGTGGTGGGCGAGGCCGCCCTGGCCGGGGGGATCGTACTCGAGGAGCTCACCCCGCAGCGGGTGTCGCTGGAGGAGGCGTTCATGGAGCTCACGCGCGGTGACGTCGAGTTCGCCGCCGGCTTGCTGGCCGATGTCCCACTGGGCGTGGCGGCCGCCGGCTGGGGTGCTCCCACTCCGACAGCGGCGCCGCCCGCGGGACCGGAGGTGCGGCCGTGACGGCCGTGGCGTCGGCACCGGTCCGCGGCGAGGTCCGCCCGGCGCGCCCCGCCGGGTTCGCCCAAGTGCTGCGCTCCGAGTGGACCAAGATGCTCACCCTGCGCTCCACGTGGGTCACCCTCGCGATAGCGGTGCTGCTCGGGGTGGGGGGCGGGGTGGGGATCTCCGCCGCCGCGGCCCACGCCTACCGCCAGGGGCACATCGCTCCGGGCGGCTGGAAGCCGGTGCAGGTCAGCTCGATCTCGCTGTTCTTCGTCCAGTGGGCGGTAGCGGTGCTCGGGGCGACGGTGGTCACCGGCGAGTACGGCTCCGGGATGATCCGGACCTCGCTGGCCGCGGTTCCCCGGCGGGGCCGGTTCCTCGTCGCCAAGGCGGTCGTGCTCACCGCGGTCGTCCTCGTCTCCGGAGAGGCGATCTCCTTCGGGGCTTTCCTAGCGGGCCAGGCGATGTTCGGCAGCGGCGTCCCGCACGCGGCTCTGGGCCAGGGCGGCGTGCTGCGCTCGGTGGTGGGCGCCGGGCTGTACCTGACCGCAGTGGGCCTGCTGTCCACCGGCCTGGGCTTCCTCGTCCGCTCCACCGCCGCGGCGATGGCGGTGATCGTCGGGCTGCTCTTCGTCTTCCCGCTGATCTTCGGGGCGATCCCGGTCTCGTGGCTGAAGCAGGTCGACAAGTGGTGGCCCACCCAGGCCGGCCAGCAGATCTACACCCAGATCGGCCGGCACGGCTCCGACGTGCTCGGCCCGTGGGCCGGCTTCGGGATCTTCTGCGCGTTCGTCGCCGCCGTGCTCGTCGCCGGCTATCTCGTGCTGCGATCCCGCAACGCGTGAGGGACCCGTGAGACTCGGCCCGCTCGTGCGGGAGGTCGTGGTCGGCCGGGGCCACGAGTGGAGCGTCGGGATCGCCTCCGGGGTGGTTGCCTTGGCAGCCCTCGTCGGTGGCTCCAGCTACGGCAGCATCTCCCCGCACGCGTCCCTGCGCGAGTCGCTGGTCGCCGCCGGCAGCGCCGTCGCCATCCTCGTGTTCGGGGTGATCGCGACGACCCGCATCTCGGTCGGGGTCGGCCGGGCCACCCCGTTCCGCTCGGTGCCGTCGGCCGGCGTCGCCGCCCGGATCCTCACCTCCGGGGTGGGCTACCTGATCTGCGCCTTCTCGCTGCTCGCGGTCCTCGACGTAGGCGTCGGCAAGCTCCTCGTGGGGGCCGGTCTGGCCGGCGTGATCCTCGGGATAGCCGCCCAGCCGAGCCTCGGCAACGTGTTCGCCGGGATCGTGCTCGTGTCGGCCCGACCTTTCCGCATCGGAGATCACATCAGGGTCCGCTCCGGGGCCCTCGGAGGGCTGTTCGACGCCTGGGTGCTCGACCTGAGCCTCGCCTACGTGACGCTGCGCACCGACGACGGGGTGCTGCGCGTCCCCAATGCCACGATGCTCGCCGCCGGCGTCCTGCAGCTCACCCCGGACAGCTCGCCGCTGCCAGCGCCGCCAGCGCCGGCGAGCCCCGGTCCGGCGCCGGCGAGCCCCGGGCCGGCGCCGGCGGCGACTGGGATCGACGCGCCGGAGCCGTTGCCGGCGCAGACCACCGGGGGAGAGGTG
>JAJZWW010000033.1 GCA_021846485.1 Actinomycetes bacterium | reverse complement strand
ACAGCCGGATCCTCGCCCCCGGCCTGGTCCAGCTCGACCCCAACCTCCCCGTCGACATCGCCAACCGCAGCCCCCTGGCCCAAGCCTGGCGGAAACTCGACCGCACCCTCGACGACTACATCGACCACCAACTCATCGCCGCATGAACCTGACCTGACCGTGAACTTCGCGCGGGGGAAGGGCCCAAGTGGCGCTACGGCTGAGCCGAGATGGACATCCGGTTCGCTCCCCGTCCTCACGGTCTGCTCGCGGTGCCCGGTCAGGCGCTCGGCAAGAGCGGCCGCGCCGCCCGGAGCCCTGCGACCGCTTCCCGGCTCAGCTCGGCTCAGGTGGCCAGTCCCGCCCTGCCGGCCAGGACCCCGAGGTCGGCCACCGGGCGGGCCCCGAGGTGCCCGATGGCCTCGGCGGCCACCACCGCCCCGAGGCGGGCAGCGTCCTCGGGGACGGCGCCCCGCAGGTGAGCGTGGAGGAAGCCGGCGGCGAAGAGGTCACCGGCGCCGGTAGTGTCAACCACCTCATCGACGGCGACCGCGGCCACCGCGGCGGTGCGGCCCTCGTGGACCACCAGCGACCCGGCCGCCCCGAGAGTCACCACGACCGTCGCGCAGCTGCGGCCCAGCGCCTCCGCGGCGACGTCGGGGTGCTCGGTGCCGACCATCCGGCAGGCCTCCTCGCCGTTGGCGAAGAGCAACCCCACCCGGGGTAGCAACGCGGCGAGCTCGTTGCGGTGGAGGCGGACCCACAGCGGGTCCGACAGTGACAGGGCGACGAGCGTGCCAGCCGCCCCGGCGACCTCGAGCGCCGCCCGCACCGCCCCTTCGGTGTGCGCCAGCCCGCAGAGGTACCCCTCCAGGTACACCACCGAGGCGCCGGAGACCAACGCCGGGTCGACGTCTTGGTCTCCGAGGAGGTCGCCGACGCCGAGGTCGGTGCACATCGTCTTCTCCCCGTCGGGGGTCACCAGCACGATCGAGCGGCCGGTCGGCGGGCCGTCGAGAGCGGGCGGGACGTCGTAGGCGACGCCGGCGCCCCGGATGTCCCGGACGAACAACCTCCCCCACTCGTCGTCGCGGACCTTGCCCACGAACCCGGCGGCGCCGCCCAGTGCGGCGATGCCGACCGCGGTGTTGGCCGCCGAGCCCCCGGAGATCGCCGTGCCGGGGCTCAGCGCGGCCAGGATCGCCCCGGCTCGCTCCCCGTCGACCAGGCTCATGGTCCCCTTCTCCAGACCGAGGCTGCCGACGGCGGCGTCGGCGACGGGCACGACGAGGTCGACCAGGGCGTGGCCGATGGCGACCACCTCGGATCGGCGCGAAGCGGGGGGCACCGGCGCAAGCTAGCAACCGCCGCGCCGCCCGCCCCTCGCCCGGGCGTGCTGCGGCACCCCGGCAGGCGACGTCGCGCCCGTGGCTGGACAGCAGGGCCCGTAGGCTCCACCTCTTGAGCACCAACGAGCCCCACCGCCTCCCTCGGAACGTAGTGCCGCTGAGCTACGAGATCGAGATCGCCCCGGACCTGGAAGTCGGGAGCTTCACGGGGCGGATGCGCGCCGGGGTGCGCGTCGAGCGGCCGGTCACCCGGGTCGTGCTCCACGCCGCGCAGCTCACGATCACCGAGCCGAGGGTCGACGGGCGCGCCGCGCGGGCCGGCTCCGGCGAGGGCGCCGAGCAGCTCGCCCTCGAGCTCGACGGCGAGCTCCCCGCAGGAGAGTCCACCGTCGAGATGGGCTTCGCCGGCGGGCTCGACGGGGACCTGCGCGGCTTCTACCGCTGCCGCTTCGTCGCCGCCGACGGGGTCGAGCGGCTCATGGCGGCCACCGACTTCGAGCCGACCAACGCCCGCCGGGCGTTCCCGTGCTGGGACGAGCCGGACCTGAAGGCGACCTTCACGGTGAGCGTCGTCGTGCCGCCGGGGTCGACGGCGCTGTCGAGTGGGCCCGTCGAGAGCGAGGAGACCCTCCCGGGCGGCCACCGCCGGGTGCGCTTCGCCGAGACCATGCCGATGTCCACCTACGTGCTCGCCTGGGTGGTCGGGCCGCTCGAGGCGACAGGACCGCTCGACGTCGACGGCGTGCCGCTGCGGATCGTCGCACCCAGCGGACGGCTCGGCCTGACCCGCTACGCGCTGGAAGCCGCTTACCACGCCCTCTCGTGGTTGGCGGGGTATTTCCACATCCCATACCCCGCAGCAAAGCTGGACCACGTCGCCATCCCGGACTTCGCCTCCGGGGCGATGGAGAACGTCGGGTGCGTCACCTACCGCGAGTCGTTGCTCCTCGCCGACCCCGACCGCAGCTCCCAGGCCGAGCTCCAGGCGATCGTCGAGACCGTCACCCACGAGACCGCCCACATGTGGTTCGGCAACCTGGCGACCATGCGCTGGTGGAACGGCCTGTGGCTCAACGAGGCCTTCGCCACGTTCATGGAGCGCAAGGGCACCGACGCCTTCCGCCCGGACTGGGACGTCTGGTCCTCCTCCGGGCGGGGCCGGGCGGAGGCGCTGGCCGTCGACGGGCTCACGTCCACCCGCCCGGTGGAGTACCCCGTGGTCGCCCCCGACGACGCCGAGGACATGTTCGACTCCCTCACCTACGACAAGGGCGGCGCCCTGCTGCGCATGCTCGAGCAGCACCTGGGAGAGGAG
The DNA here is from genome assembly GCA_021846485.1 of Actinomycetes bacterium. Taxonomy (GTDB): domain Bacteria; phylum Actinomycetota; class Acidimicrobiia; order Acidimicrobiales; family Palsa-688; genus JAKAQB01. The sequence continues at coordinate 11,631 of JAJZWW010000033.1, read as the reverse complement.
ACGTTCCGGAGAGGGATATCCCGCTACCTCTCCGAGCACGCCTACGGCAACGCCGAGACGACCGATCTGTGGGACGCCCTCGAGGCGGAGTCGGGCTCGCCGGTCCGTGACACGATGGACGGCTGGATCCTCCGCCCGGGCCACCCGCTGGTGACCGCCCTGCGCGGAGCGGACCCCGCCACCTTGGAGCTGTCCCAGGAGCGCTTCTGCTATGGCTCCCCCGTCGAGGGGTCCTGGAAGGTCCCCCTGGCGCTGCGCGCCTCGGTCGCCGGCGAGATCGTGGAGCGCCGGGTCCTGCTGGAGGGGCCCCGGGCCGAGCGCTTCGGCGGCCCCGTCGACTGGGTCGTGGTCAACGGAGGGGGCTTCGGCTTCCACCGCAGCGCGACGGACCTGTCGCTCCTGCCCCCCGACCTGGCGGTCTGCACCCCCCTGGAGCGTCTCACCCTGGTCGACGACGCGTGGGCCTCCACCTTGGCCGGCGCCCCGCCCGGCATCTTCGTGCGCCTCTTGCGCCGCCTGGGAGACGACTCGCACCCCGACGTCTGGGCGGTCGCCGCAGGCGCGCTGCGCATGCTCGACCGGGTCGCCGCCGGCGCCGAACGGCCCCGCGTCGCCGGCCTCGTACAGGAGGTCGCCGGGCCGGCGTGGGGGCTCCTCGGCTGGGAGCCCCGCCAGGGTGAGCCCGCGGCCCACGCCACGACCCGGGCCACTCTCGTACACCTCCTCGGCGGGGCGGGCGGCGACCTGGAGGTGCGGACCGGGGCGGCGAGGCGCTTCGCGGACCACCTCGGGGGCACCCGAACCCTGGACGCCGACCTCCTCGGCTCGGTGGCCGCCGTAGTGGCCGCCGGCGGAGGCATGCACGAGTGGCACCAGATCGCCGGGGCGCTGCGCGCGGCCGCCACCCCCCAGGACCGGCAACGCCACCTCCACGCTCTGGCCGCCTTCGAAGCCGCCGAGCCGGCGCGCGCCGCCCTCGAGCTGGCGATCTCGGCTGAGGTCCGTCCCCAGGAGCAACCGGTCCTCGTGGCCGGCGTCCTCGCCGGGCGCCAGGGGGCGGAGATCGGCTGGCCGTGGTTCGAGGAGCACGCCGAGCAGCTGGCGGGGAGGCTCCCGCCGCGGCTGGTCTTCCTGGCGTTGTCGGGCGTCTCGAGGATCCCCGACGCGGTGGTCGCCGGGAGGGTCCACGCCTGGTTGGCCGACCATCCCCTCCCGACCAGCCGCCGTTGGGTCGACCAGCTCGAGGAGCGCCTCGATCTCACCGTGGGCCTCGCCCGCCGGTTGGAGGGCAGTCTCGCCGCAGCCTTCGCAGAGCGGTGAGAACCGGCCACCCCCGGGTCTACGCCGCCGAGGACCGGGCGCTGCAGGTCGTCTGGGGCTGCCTTCCCAGCCGCACGGTGGCCTTCGGCGCCGGGCCGGCGACCGCCACCGTCGAAGTCGGTCCTCCGCCGCCGGTGGCCTTGCGCCTCCGGGGGGTGCGACCGTGCGCCCCGGGGCCCGGCGGGCCGGGCGCGGTGACCCTCACGGGCCTCGAACCCGGCCACACCTACCGGTGGTGGTGGCAGCCCGAAGGCGGCCGACGCGTCGAAGGCGGCCCGGTGACCACGCTGCGGCCCCCTCCGGGGGCACCCCTCGCCCGCTTCGCCACCGTGAGCGACCTGCACGTCGGCGAGCGCCACTTCGGGGTCCTCGGGGGGATCGGCGACCTCCGGCCGGAGCAGCCGGTCCCCTACCCGGTCCGCGCGGCGGCCGCCGCGTTGGACGAGGCCCGCTCATGGGGAGCCGCGACCGTGGTCTGGAAGGGGGATCTGACGGCCCACGCCCGGGCCGAGGAGTTCTGGGCCGTCGCGGCCCTCGCCCGAGCATCGGGCACCCGCGCGCTGCTGCAGCTCGGCAACCACGACCGCCGCGCCCGGGCCGCCACCTACACCGCCCTCGGCGACCTCCCCCTCGCCTGCCGAGGGGTTCCCTTGGTGGAGGACCTGCCGGGGGTCCGTCTGGTGCTCGCCGACACCCCCAGCCCGACCGACCGCTGGGGTCACCTGGACGACGAGCAACTGGCCCGCATCGAGGAAGCGGTGGCCTCCGCCCCCCACCCGGTGGTGGTGAGCATGCACCACCCGCCGGAGCGCCACGCGCTGCCCACCTCCTACCCTCCTGGGCTCACCCGGCCCGACAGCGCCCGGCTCTTCGACGTCCTGGGCCGCTCCGGGGCCGCCCTGCTCCTCGCCGGCCACACCCACCGCAACCGCACCTACCGGGTGGGCGACCTGCTGGTGGCCGAGGTCGGCTCCACCAAGGACCACCCCGGGGGGTGGGCGGGCTACGCGGTGCACGAGGGCGGGATCCGCCAGGTGGTGCGCCGCACCGCCCGGCCCGATGTGATCGCCTGGACCGAGGCCACGGCCCGGGCGATGGGCGGGATCTGGGGGCTGTGGTCCCCCGGGCGGCTGACCGACCGCTGCTGGTCGCGTCCCTGGACCAGGTGGCCCTCCGGCCGGCGGTAGGCCTCCGAGGCGCCGGCGCCACTCCGCTACTCGGCACGTCCTCCCGGCGCCGGCGGCTCCCGCAGCGACTCCACCCTCGTACGGACCGCCTCGAGGCGCGCGCTGGCCTCCTGGTGGAGCCTCTGGGCCCGTTCGTAGAGGTCGGCGGCCTCCTCGATGCCCACCTCCCCGCCGGCCAGCCGGTCGGTGACCGCCTCCAGCTCGGCGAGGAGGTCCTCGAAACGCCGCGGCGACCCGCCGGACGTGGGAGACCCGGGACCAGCCGACGTGCCCGACCCGGCCCGCCCGCCCGGGCCTCCGTGCCCACCCGGCCCGTCGACGCTCCCAGCGGGCTGGTCAGCCACCGGTCACCTCGGTCGCCTCGATCACCGTCGCGGCCAACCGGCCGGCGGCCAGGCGGATGGCGAGCGGGTCACCGGGTGCCACCTCGTCGGCCCGGCGCACGACGGCTCCTCCTGGACCGGTCACCACGGCGTAGCCGCGGCCGAGGACCCGGACGGGGTCGAGGGCGACCAGGTGACGGAGGTCGGCGTCGAGCCGGCCCCCGGCCCGCCCGAGTATCTCACCGGTGCGGCGACGCCACTCCGGGCCCTCGAGGCGACGGCGGCACTCCTCCAGGCGCCGGCGGGGGTGGTGGCCGGCGAGGCGCAGACCGTCGCCGGCGAGGCGATCGGTGGCACTGGCAACGGCGGCTTCGAGAGCCCGGCGGGTGTCCACCGCCTCGAGCTCCCGGGCGACGTCCCCCCAACGTCGGGCGAAGGCCACGCCCGAAGCCTGCCTGGCGGACTCCAGCCGGTCGGCGAGGACACGCGCGTCGGGGACCACGGCGGTGGCCGCCAGGGACGGGGTGCCGCAGCGCAGGTCGGCGACCTCGTCGCAGAGGGGACGGTCCGCCTCGTGGCCGATGGCGGACACGATCGGCACCGGGCAGGCGGCCACCGCCCGGCACAGCTCCTCCTCGCTCCACGGCAGCAGGGCGGTGGCGTCACCGCCCCCCCGGGCGAGGACCACCACCTCCACCCCCGGCCGTCGGCTCAGCACGAGCAGCGCCTCGACGATCGACGCGGCCGCCCCCGGGCCCGACACCGTCGTCTCCTGGAAGACCACCGGGTAGCCGGGGAAGCGCACCGCCACCACCGACTCGATGTCGCGTCGGACGGCCGCGTCGGCGCCGCAGACGACCCCGATGGCAGCCGGCAGCATCGGCAAGCTCCGCCGGGCGCGGGAGGTCAGGCCGTCGGCCTGGAGGCGGGAGCGGGTCTCGGCGATCAGGGCGGCGATGGCCCCCGCCCCGACCGGCAGGACCTCGTCGGCCCGCAGCTGGAGCTGGCCCCGGTCGTTGCTCCACTCGAGGCTCCCGACGACCCGGACCCGCTCCCCGGCGACCGCCCGGCAGTGGGCGGCCCTCGAGCGGGGCACGACCACGCTCACCTGGGCCGAGCGGTCCCGGAGCGTGAAGTACACCCAGCCCGAGCGGCCGGTCGTCGGGCGATGGACCTCGCCTTCGACCGCAACCGGGCCGATGCGGGCCACCTGACGGGCGATCTCGGCCGCCAGGCGCACGAGGGTCACCGCCCGAGGGGCGCCTGGAGCCGGGTCCTCGAACAGCGTGAGCGTCACCCCGACCAGGCTAGCCAGGACCTTCGCGCCGCCGAGGGAAGGGACTCGGGTACGATGAGAGGGGCCGAGGCACCCACAGGTGGACGCCCCGGCCGGGCGCCCACCAGCTCCCGGGCCAGGCTTCGCCCCCCGGACGGCGGCACGGGCAGCCCCCGTCCGTCGCACAGGAGCCCGGTTGAGCACCCCCCCCACCCCCCCGACCTTCGACGCACTCGGCGTCGTCCCCCAGCTGGTCGACGCCCTCGCGGAGGGCGGCATCGAGACGCCCTTCCCGATCCAGGCGGCCGCGATCGCCGACGGCCTCGCCGGCCGTGACGTCTGCGGCAAGGCCAAGACCGGGTCGGGCAAGACACTGGCGTTCGGGGTGCCGCTGCTCCAGCAGCTCATCATGGCGGGCACCGGCAAGACCTCTGGCAAGCGCCGTCCCCGGGGCTTGGTGCTGGTGCCCACTCGGGAGCTCGCCGGCCAGGTGGCCGGCGTCTTGAACCCTCTGTCCAGAGCCGTCGGCCTGGAGCTGACCGCCTGCTACGGCGGGACCGGCATGGACACCCAGATCAGTGCGCTGCGGGGCGGGACCGACGTGGTGGTCGCCACGCCCGGCCGGCTGATCGACCTGGTCCAGCGCGGAGAGGTGAGCCTCCTCGAGGTCCGGGCCCTGGTGATCGACGAGGCCGACCGCATGGTCGACATGGGCTTCCTGCCCCAAGTGGAGTGGATCCTGCGCCACCTCGGCAGCACCCACCAGACGATGCTCTTCTCCGCCACCCTGGACGGGGACGTCGACCGGCTCGTGCGGCACGAGCTGAGGGACCCGGTCCGCCACGAGGTCGGCTCCGAGGAGCCGACGGTGAGCGCCATGGAGCACCGCTTCTTGCTGGTACACCAGATGGACAAGGTACGGGTGCTGGAAGTGATCTGCCGCAACAACGAGCGGGTGATCGTGTTCAGCCGCACCAAACGCGGGGCGGACCGGCTGACCGAGGCGCTGCGCAAGGAAGGCGTGGACGCCCGGGCGATACACGGGGACCTCCGCCAGCCGGTCCGGGAGCGGGCGCTGAAGCAGTTCTCCTCCGGACGCCTGCCGGTCCTCGTGGCCACCGACGTGGCCGCCCGGGGAATCGACGTCGACGACATCGACGTGGTCGTCCACTTCGACCCGCCCGAGGACCACAAGGGGTACTTGCACCGCTCCGGGCGCACCGCCCGAGCAGGCCGGGAAGGACTGGTGGTCACTCTCGTCCTCTGGAACGAGCAGCTCGAGGTGGAGCGGGTGCAGCGCCGCCTCGACCTCCAGCTGCCGCTGATCGAGATCTTCTCCAACGACCCCCGCCTCGCCGACCTACGCAGCTGCGACCCCGCCAGCGCCTCGGTGGCCTGAGCCCCCAAGCCCTTTCTCCTTTCTCCTTCGCTGCCCGGCCCCGTGCTGCGACAGTCCGCACTGGCACCCGCCACTAACTGGGCGCTCGACGCCCCCTTGCCCCACCTGGTGCGCTCCCAGCCCTCGGCTCGGCAGCGAAACTGGGTGCACAGGACCCAACTGGGTGCCTTCAGTGCCCGATACGGGGGTCGAACGCACCCACTTCGGCTCTACGCACCCAGCTTCGACGCCCGACCCAGCGGTTTCGCACTTGAAGCGCAAGTGTGCACGCTTTGAGCGCGAGACCGGGGTGGTCGCCCCGGCGGTCACGTGTCAGGTGTCACGTGTCAGGTGTCACGGTAATTGCGTCGCCCCGGCGCTCCCGGTCGTCCCAGCATGACCCCGGCGATCCCGGAGACGGGCAGGCGCCGCCTCCGGGTGACCCGCGGGCTTGCCCGCCGACCTGCAAGGGCCTGCAAGGCCAGGCCGCCCGGAGCTCTCCGCCCGGGCGGGCGCCTGCGGGCGGGCGCCTGCCGGGCGGGCGCCTGCCGCCCCACCCAGACCAGCCCGAGCAGAAACCGGCCACGACCACTACCGGTACGGCGGCGTCGGCGCGGGTCGCCCCGGTCAGCCGGCCAGCAGCTCCTCGGGTAGCTCGACCACCCTAGGCTCGCAGCCACTCCCCCAGGCTCTTGGCCTGGGCGTCGAGGCGGGTGCTCGACGCGACGCTCTCGCCGAGCAGGTCGGCGACGACGAAGTTGAGCGCCCGGGGCGCTGCGCCTGGGCACAGAGGGCGGCGCGAGCGCGGCGGTGCGCACCTCATCGGGGTCGGGTTCTCGGGCCAGGGCGACGCCGGAGTGCTCGACGAAAGCGGTGGAGGCCCGGTCGGCGAGCATGTCACGGTGCCGGAGGGCGGCGACGAGGAAGTCGCGGTTGGTCTCCACCCCCCGGATGCGGGCCCGCTCCAGCCCGAGGGCGAGGCGCCGGAGGGCCTCGGTCCGGGTCGGGGCGTGGGCGACCACCTTGGCGAGCATCGGGTCGAACTCGACGCCCACGCTGCAGCCGGTCTCCACCCCGGAGTCCCAGCGCAGCTGCGGGTCGGCGGGGGACGCCCATCGACGAGCGTGCCGGTCGCCGGGAGGAACCCGGCGGCGGGGTCCTCCACGTAGAGACGGGCTTCGACCGCATGGCCGTGGAGGCTCAGGTACCCCTGAGCGAACGACAGACGCTGCCCGGCGGCGACGAAGAGCTGCCCGCGAACCAGGTCGATCCGGCACGCCGCCTCGGTCACCGGGTGCTCGACCTGCAGGCGGGTGCTGACCTCCAAGAACCAGTACTCCTCGGTCGGCTCCAGGACCAGCTCGACGGTGCCGGCGTTGCGGTGGTAGCCGACCGCCCTGGCGCGGCGAGCGCGCTGGCGCCGATCCGCTCCCGGAGGGCCCCGTCCACGGCCCGCGACGGCGCCTCCTCGATCACCTTCTGGAACATCCGCCCGCTCTCGGCGAAGTGGCCGAGGTTGCGCCGCATCGACGCCTCGCGCTCGCCGCCGAGGCCGGCACCGCCGGCGCGCAGGTCTCCGCCGGCGGACTCCACGAGCTGGATGCAGGGGAGCCGGTTGTCCCGGGCGACCTCGAGGCCCCGCATGAGCTTGCGGACCGACAGGGCGGCGAGCGCCCCGCCGAGGTCGGTGGGGTCGTTGTCGAGGACCACGCCTCGGTGCCCTCGACCACCCCGATGCCGAGCACCATGCCGCCGCCCAAGGCGTAGTCGGTGCGGTACCCGGCGAGCGGCGACAGCTCGAGGAAGGGAGAGTCCCGGTCCAAGAGCAGCGAGATCCGCTCCCGGACCGGTAGCTTGCCACGAGCGCGGAGCCGTTCGGTCGCCGCCGGCCGCCCGGCACCGGCGGCCTCCCGCAAGCAAGCCGTCGAGCTCGTCGAGCTCGTCCTCCCACGGTCCCCGAGCATCAAAGCTCCCACTCCCGCACGGCTCGGCCCACCTCCTCGCTCATACTGTGGCAACCCGGCGAAGGCGCGCAAGGCAACCCGGTCCTCGAGGGAGCCGCCTCCTCTGGGCTCCCCCCCGGAGATGGTCCTGCACCGGGAAGCCGAGGGGCGCTGTGTTGCCGGCCGGACTCCGATGCCCGGCCCACCGACCGCCCCACCGCAGAACCGCAGCACCGCAGCACCGCAGCACCGAGAAGACCCCGACCAGGAGCGACGAGCGCATGGCAGACAACCGCCCGACATTCCCGGAGGGTTTCGTGTGGGGAACGGCGACCGCCTCTTTCCAGATCGAAGGCGGGGCCGACACCCGGGGGAGTTCGATCTGGAACCGCTTCTGCCGGGAGCCCGGGCGGGTCCTCCACGGCGACACCGGCGACGTGGCCTGCGACCACTACCACCGCGTGGAGGAGGACCTGGACCTGATGGCCGATCTCGGGCTGCGGGCCTACCGCTTCTCGATCTCCTGGCCCCGGGTCCTGCCCGGCGGGCGGGGGCAGGTCGACGAGGCAGGGCTCGACTTCTACCGCAGGCTGGCGGACGGCCTGCGCCAGAGGGACATCCTCCCAGTGGCCACCTTGTACCACTGAGACCTCCCGGTGGCCCTGGAGGACGAAGGGGGGTGGCTCGCGCGGAGCACCGCCGAGGCCTTCGGCGACTACACGCGGGTCGTGGCCCGGGCGCCGGGCGACACCATGGGCATGTGGATCACCCTCAACGAGCCATGGTGCTCGGCCTGGCTCGGCTACGCCGTCGGCGTCCACGCCCCCGGCCACCGCGACGTCGGCGAGGCCCTCGCCGCCCACCACCACCTCCTCCGGCTCGGCCCCGACGCAGCCGAGGAGCCGGCCGGGCGGTCACCGACCGGGGCTCCCTCCAGCCAGGCCGACACCAGCGCCGCGCCGCCGGGGCTGAGGCGCATCAGGCGGAGCGGGCGACCACCGAGCAGCTCCCGTCCCCCACCGGTGACCCTCAACCCGGCGTCAGCGACGAGCCGGAACGTCGAGGGCACCGCGACGGGCAGCGATCGACGAGCTTCGCTACCGGCCACCGCACGGAAGGCTACCGGAGCTGCCTCCCGGGCACCCCTGATCCCGGCTGGGTTCCCGGAGTCGGCCAGGTCACCGACCTCAGGGCGGGTGCTGGCGAAGACGTGCCCGCGGGCAGGGGCACCGCCACCGGCGGAACGTCGATCGGCGGGTCCCGGTCCTCGACCGCTACCGCGCCGATCAGGCCTTCCCCGAGGGCGAGCTGGTGGACCACGAACCCTCCGACCCTGACCGCACCGCCGGCCCCGCAGGCGCCGGCCACTTCCACCACCGCGAGCGGCACGCGCAGTCCCGTGCCGACCGCCTTCAAGTAGGCCTCCTTGCGGGTCCAGATCTCCAGGCAGCGCCGGTCCTGCTCGGAGGGAGCAGCTGCCTCGACCTCGGCCCGCTCGGACCGGGTGTACCAGCGGGCGGCGAAGCGGAGCGGGTCCGGACCGAGCCGGGCCCGCTCGACGTCGACCCCCACCTCCGCGGACCAGCAGAGCGCGAAGAGGGCGATGTCGCCGCTGCGTGTCACGCTGAAGCGCAGCTGCGAGCCGGCCACGTACGGCTTGCGCCCCGGCGGCGCCACCAGCTCCACGTCGCCGGGGGCGCACCCGAGCTCCCGGGCGAGAGCCACCCGGAGCCACCCGTGGCGGGCGACGAAGCGGGAGTGCTCGACGCTGGCCTGCCGGCGCCGCGCCCGAGCCCGCTCACCCTCGGCGAGGTGAGCATCCAGGCGGCGCAGGACAGCCGCCGGCGGGTCGAGGCGAGCCTGCACCAGGCTCAGCCCAGGCAGCCGGCCCCCCGGTCCGGGGTGGCGCCCGGGTCCGCGGAGCTGGTGCGCAGCTCGAGGCCGAGCGAGCGCAGCTGGTCCGCCGGGCGGTGGTAGCCCCGCTCCAGGTGGTGCACGCCGTGGAGCACCGAGGTCCCGGTGGCCGCCGCGGCGGCGATCACGCTCGAGAAGCCGGCGCGCACGTCGGGGATGTCAACCTCGGCCCCCTGGAGCTTGGAGACCCCCCGCACCACCGCCGAGTGCAAATAGCGCGAGTCGTGGAAGCGGCACGCTGGGCCTCCCAGGCAGGTGGAGAACAAGGCGATCTCGCCACCCATCGCCTGCAGCGCCGGCACATAGACGAAACGGTCCTCGTAGACCGTCTCATGCAGGACCGACATGCCCTCCGCCTGGGTGAACAGCACCATGAGCGGGGTCTGCCAGTCGGTCATGAACCCGGGGTGCACGTCTGTCTGCACCGCCGCGGCCCGCAGCCCGTCAGGGGCCGACGCGGTCATCCCCCGGTCGTCGACGTCGACCTCCGCCCCCATGCGCAGCAAGGTGGTGATCGCGGTGACCAGCCGGTCCTGGCCGCAGCCCCGGACCGTTACCCGCCCGCCGGTGAGCAGGCCGGCGACCAGGTAGCTGAACGCCTCGTTGCGGTCCCCCTCCAGCCGGGTCGTGCTGCCCCGCAGCCGGGGGACTCCCTCGACCACGATCCGCCGGTCCGGCGCCAGTTCCACCCGGGCCCCCATGCGCTGGAGGAGCAGGGCCAGCTCGAGCACCTCCGGCTCGGTGGCCGCGTTGCGGATGACGGTCTTGCCCTCGGCCAGCGAAGCCGACAGCAGGGCGGACTCGGTGGCCCCCACGCTCGGGTAGGGCAGCTCGATGATGGCGCCGCGCAGCCTGGTGCAGCGCGCCGAGATCCCCTCGTCGGTGACCTCCACCTCGGCCCCGAGGCTGCGGAGGATCTCCACGTGGAAGTCGACCGGCCGGGCGCCGATTCGGTCCCCCCCGACCCGAGGCACCCACGCCTCCCCGGTCAGGTGGAGGAGCGGGCCGAGGAGCAGCACCGGTATGCGGTTGAGCCCGCTGAAGCTCAACGGGACCGCGGAGCCCGGCTCCCCGGGAGGGGCGACGGTGATCCGGTCGCCGTCACGCTCCACCCCGGCCCCGAGCGCCCGCAGGATCGACGCGGTGATCTCTACGTCGCCGACCTCGGGGACGTTGGAGATCGTGCTCGGCTCCGACCCGAGGATCGCAGCGACCATGTGCTTGGTCACCGCGTTCTTCGAGCCTCGGACCGCCACTTCGCCTCGAAGAGGGCCGTTGGGTTCGATCGTCCATGCGTCGGGCACGGCCCGAGGCTAGTCCTGCGCTCCCCCTTGCCCGCCCGGACCCACCCGCTAGGGAAGGGCCCGCCCGCGGTGGTAGACCAGCCGGGTGACCGAGCCGCCCGCCCTTCCCCGGGCCTCCGACGCCAGCCGACCCGTGGTGCTCCTCTCCCGTGCCAGCAGCCCCGCGGCCGGCGCTCCTCGGTACCACCTCGCCAGCTCCGCCACCGGGACCAGCGGTACCGCTCCCCTGGCCCCCTCTCCCACCTCGCGGGTGGTCGACCTCGGCCCCACCTACCAGGCGGGCAATGGCAACCTGGTCGACTTTTGGGGCATCGGCGTCGCGCTGGCGGTCATCCTCGGGGTGATCGCCGTGGTGCGCTGGGCGTTCCGGGGTGGTGCAGTCAGCGAGGCACGCCGGGACGACGGCGGGCGGCGCGAGGGCGGCCGGCGGGGCCCGGCGCCGGCGGGCGACACCCCGGAGGGGGAGAAAGAGCGGCCCGGTGGTGCGAGCAAGGGGAGCCCGCCCGACGAGAGCATCCCGGCCCCCTGAGCCGAGCTACCGAGAAAAAGCTTCTCTGCACCGAGCAGAAACTTGCCTACTGGACTGTTCCGCACTCGAACCCCGAAGTGAGGGCTGGTGAAGAAGTCCAGTAGGCAAGTGCCTTCTCTGTAAGTAAGTAAATCTGATGCGACCCGATCACCCGCGGGTAGGAGAGCCGGCGGGTGCACCAACTGGGTGCATAGAGCCGAAGTGGGTGCTCTGGACCCACCTATGGGGCATCGAATGCACCCAGTTCGGCCGAATGCACCCAGTTCGGCCCAGTTCGGCCCAGTTTCCGGCCGCTCACCCCCGTAGCGTGTCGTTCGGGCTACGGAACATGGCAACCGGGGACGGGCGGCAGCAACCGGGGGCGGGCGATCGACCGCAACCGGAGCAGTCGGGCCGAGCGACCCTTGGGGGGGCTGCGTCCGCACCCACCGGCGACAGGACCCTGTGCCCGCCGCCC
>JAJZWW010000032.1 GCA_021846485.1 Actinomycetes bacterium | reverse complement strand
AAGTGGGTGCATCGGACCCTCGAATGGGGCGCTGAATGCACCCAGTTCGGCCGAACGCACCCAGTTCTGGCCAGCTCGTTCGCGAACGTAGTACCACGGCACCGAGGGTGTCAGCGACCGCCCCCCGCCCCCCCGCCCCCCCGCCCCCCCGCTCCCGCCGGCCCCAGCCCCGGCTCCCCGGTCTCGAGCCCCGCGACTTCGGCCCGGATGGGCTTTGGGACCCGGCGTCGGTAGGTTGATCTGACCGAGATGACCCGGCCCGGTAGCTCCGCCACGGTGGTGATGCGCCCCGACCTGCGCGCTGGTCCGCTGCTCGCTGAGGGAGGTGAGGGCAGGGTCTACGAGCTGGCGGATCGGCCGGGCCTCCTCTACAAGGCGTACCGCCGGCCGGTGCCGAGGGCGCCCCTCGCCGCTCTCGTGGCCTGGGAGGATCGCCTGGCCGTCGACCATCCTGAGGTGGCCCGCCGGGTGTGGGCGGCGACCGCCTGGCCCGGCGCGGTGGTCACCGAGCCCGGAGCCCCAGACGGCACCGTCGCGGGGATCCTCCTGCCCCGCGCCCCCAGGCGCTTCTCGCTGCGCCACCGGGACGGCACTAGCCGCCTGGCGACCTTGTCGTACCTGACCGCCGACCCGGGCCAGCGGGCTGCCGCCTACGGACTGGCGCTCCCCGGCGCTGGGTCGGCGGAGCGGGTGGGGATCGTGTACGCGCTCGCCCGGGTGCTCGAGGCGTTCCAGTCGGCGGACCCGGCGATCGGCCACGGTGACTTGTCGACCAAGAACGTCTTGTGGTCCCTCGAGCGGGGCCCGGAGGTCTTCCTCCTCGACTGCGACAGCTGTGAGCTGTATGGGGAGAGCGGCGCGGTCGTCGACGACGACGGCGGGAGGGCTCGGGCCATGACCCCGAACTGGGACGACCCGGCCATCGCCCCGGGGGCCAATCCGACCCTCGCGTCGGACCGGTACTCGCTGGCCCTGGTCTTCTTGCGGGTGGTGGGCGCAGCCCACTTCCCGCTCCAGCGCCGCCAGCGCGAAGGGGAGGTTCTAGGTGTCGAGCTCGGCCTTCCGAGCGGGACCCGCCAGCCCCGCTCGCTGCGCGAAGGCGCAGTCGTGTGGGATCTGTGCGCGCAGTGCCTGAGCACCGTCGACCCGGCCCGGCGGCCCGGCGCGGCGGTCTGGGTGGCGGCCCTCGAGGAGATCCTCGACGAGATGGGGGCCATGGGCCAGGTGAGGGCGGTGTGGGCTGCGCAGGGCGGGGGCGTCCCGGCTCCCACTCCCCGGGTGGCGCCGACCGGGGTGCCCGACGTGACCGTCCGCCCGGTGCCGGTCGCGACCGGCACGCGCCGCTACAGGACCCTGTCGCCGGCGGCGTCCCGGCCGCCCGGGACGCCGGGGGCTCCCGGCCCGCCGGCGGCGCCGCGACCGGTGACCCCTGCCTGGGGGGCCAGCGGACCCGGCCGGGTAGCTGCCAGCCGGGCTGCTGCGGCAGCTGCGGGACCAGGGACACCGCCTCCCCCCGGCCTGTTCGAGCTGGCTGCAACCGGGTCGCGCAAGGGCGCGGAGATCTGGCTCGCCGTGCACCGCAGGACGCTTGCCGCGGTCTCGACCCGGGGGCGTCGGCGCGAGGGGGCCGGCCGCGTGGTCGGCTGTATCCTGGTCGACTTCGCACTGATGGCGGTGATCTTCTACGTCGTCGCGATGGTCGTCAGCGCCCTGCTTGGGATCTGACGTGGGAGTGAGGCGAACACGGCGGCGGGCGGGGCGGGCTTCGCTCGCCCCCGGTGATGGGTGTGGCGCGCGGTCCGCCCGGACTGTGGGCCGAGGTTGCCGGCGGGACGGCTTTGGCAATGCCGGCGACCTCCGGTAGCGTCGGGCAGTCGTGGGTTCGGAAACAGTCGGTGCGGTCGGGGCAGGGGAGCGCTATGCGGTTTTCCCCTTCTACTTGTGCCTGGACGCCTCGGCGTCGATGGCGGGAGCCCCGATGGAGAGTGTCAACCGCCAGCTTCCGCTGCTGCGGGCAGCGGTGGGGGAGGATCCGGCGGTCGCTGAGGTGATCCGCTTCGGTGTGGTCACCTTCAACGACACCGCCGAGACGACCCTGTCGCTCAGCGACCTGAGCCTGGTCGAGGAGATCCCGCCGATCGTCGCCCAGGGCCGGACGTCCTACGCGGCGGCCTTCGACCACCTGCGCGTCGTCGTCGAGGACGACTACCACTCGAGCCGGGGACGCGGCGACCGGTGGTACCGGCCTGCGGTGATCTTCGTGTCCGACGGTCGGCCCACCGACGACCGGGAGCGGTGGGTCGCCGCGCATTCCCGGTTGACTGACCCGGGCTGGAAGCGGCACCCCAACATCCTCGCCTTCGGCTTCGGTGACGCCGAGCGGTCGGTCCTCGCCCACGTGAGCGAGCGCAAACCCAACCGGGCGTTCATCGCCGCCGAGGGAGCCGAGCCGGCGGCGATCGTCCCGGAGCTGCTGGCCGGCTTGATCCAGTCGATCGTCAGCTCGTCGGCGAGTGTGCACACCGGGGAGGCGCAGCTGGTCCCCCCCCAGGTGCCGAGCATGGTGCCGATCCCGGTCGACGAGCTCGATTGACCCGGCGCCGCCCCGGTCGGGCCGGCGGACCGCCGGTGGGGGACGCGCAGTGACCTCTGGGCGGCCCTGGTGACCGGGGCCGGAGATCTTCCCGAGGAGCCCCTGGTGACCGGGGCCGGAGATCTTCCCGAGGGAGCCCCGGCGCCGTCTCGGGCCCCCTCGCTGCGCCCGCCGCAGTTGCCCCCGCCGCCAGCGCTCGGGCGCCCGTCGCCGGCGGCGTCTCGCCCGGCACGCCTGCGCCCCGGCGGGGACTCTTCGCGGCCCTGCCACTCGGCGGATGGTGGCGACGACGGCCCTTGGGCCCTGCGGGCCGCGTCGGTTGCAGGCGTCCGCCACCGGGTGACGGGCAGGGAGGTCGAGGACGCCTACGCCTGGCAGCTCGCTGGCTCAGCGGTGGTGGTAGCCGTGGCCGACGGGGTTGGCAGCGTCCCCGGCTCGGGCGGCGCGGCGCGTCGGGCGGTGAGCGCTGCCTGCGCGGCGGCCGCAGCGACTCTCTTCGCCGCTCCCCGGTCGGCCGCGGGGACTCTCGAGCCGGCAGGGCTGGACCGCGGAGGGAAGGATGCCGGCCAGGGCCCACAAGCCGATCGCCGCGAGCCCGGCGACCGCGAGCCCGGCGACCGCGAGCCCGGCGACCGCGAGCCCGGCGACCGCGAGGCTCACCTCCGGGGACCGCTCGAGCCTGACGGGGGCGGGGGAGCGGCGGCGTGCCGGGACGCGCTCGCGGCCGCCGGCGAGGCCGTGGCCGCAGGTCCCGGGGCCACGACCCTGGCCGTCGTAGTCGTGGACGAGGGCGGTGCGTGCAGCCTCGCCAGGGTCGGTGACAGCAGCGCCTTCGTGCTGGCCGGCGGCACCTGGCGGGAGCTGTTCGACGAGGGGCCTGACGACGGGGTCGCGTCGAGTGCCACCGCTGCGCTACCGGTGGGTGCCTCGCGAGTCGAGCAGAGCGAGGTCGTCCTCGGACCCGGGGAGGCCCTGGTCGTGGTCACCGACGGCGTCGGGGACCCCCTCCGGGACGGGCCCACGACGGTCGCCCCCGCCCTCGCGGGAGCGCTGGCGACCCCCCCGAGCCCCCTCGGGCTGGCCTGGGCGATCGACTTCTCCCGGCAGGGCTGCCACGACGACCGGACGCTCGTCGCGCTGTGGCGGCTCCCCGGACCGGGGGCCTGATCCCGGCCGGCGATACTGGTCTGGTGCGCACTTCCCCGAGCCCCCAGCCACTCTCGGCGAGCGACGACATCCGGCTGCTCGGGCGGCTGCTCGGAGAGGTGATCGCCGGCCAGTCCGGCGAGCCCAGCCTCCGTCTGGTCGAGGAGGTCCGGCGGGCGGCTACCGGAGCCCGTCGCGGGGAGCAGGGCGGGGGGCGCCTCGAGGAGCTCTTGGACTCGCGCGCCGACAGCGAGATCCTGGACGTGGCCCGGGCGTTCAGCTACTTCTCGTTCCTGGCCAACCTGGCAGAGGACGTGGCCGACAACCGGGCGGCCCGGGCGGCTCGGACCGCGGGCCGGGGGGATGGACCGGGAACCTTGGCCCACGCAGCCCGCCGCTTCGCCTCGTTCCCTCCGACCGCTCCGAGCGGGCCGGGGCCATCCGGGACTGCCGGCCGCGGCGAGCCTACTGGCGGCCGGACAACGGCGGCGGTGGGGGAGCTGTGGGTGTCGCCGGTGCTCACCGCCCATCCCACCGAGGTGCGACGCCGAAGCGTCCTCGACCGAGGCCGGCGTATCGCCGCTCTGCTCTCGGCGCGCGACCGGGGGGAGGGCGACGACGACGCTCCGAGCCTGGAAGAGCAGCTGCAAGTGGAGATCCTCGCCCTTTGGCAGACAGCGATCCTGCGCGGGTCGCGCCTGCGGGTGCGCGACGAGATCAACGAGATGCTCCACTACTACGAGCTGTCGCTGTTCGCCGAGCTGCCCCGGCTGCAGGAGCGCTTCGAGCGCCTCGTCGACCGCCTCGGCGCAAGCACTGCGGCCCCTGACGCCCCGACCCCCGACGCCCCGACCCCTGACGCCCCGACCCCCGACGCCCCGACCCCCGACGCCCCGACCCCCGACGCCCCGATGTCACGCAGCCGGGGTGCGGCGCGCCCGCCGGTGGTGCGGATGGGCAGCTGGATCGGCGGCGACCGCGACGGCAACCCCTTCGTCACCGCCGAGGTGCTGCGCTATGCGATCGAACGCCACGTCACCGTGGCCCTCGGCCGTCACCTCGAGGACTTGCGCGCTCTGGCGATCGGTCTGTCGATGTCGTCCCGGCTCGTTCGCTGCAGCCCGGCGGTGGCAGAGCTGGCGGAGAGGTCCGGCGACGCCTCGCCGTTCCGCTCGGAGGAGCCCTACCGGCGGGCGATGAACGGCTGCTACGCCCGCGTGGCGGCCACCGCCCGCCACCTCCTGGGGTCGGTGCCCGGCGCCGAGCCGCGCGCCCGGGCCGAGCCCTACGGGGATCCCGGCGAGCTCGTCGCCGACCTGCGCGAGGTGGAGACCTCGCTGGCCGCCCACGGCGCGGCGCCGCTGGCGGAGGCCCGGGTCGCCCCGGTGCGTCGCTCGGTCGAGATCTTCGGCTTCCACCTGGCCGCCCTGGACCTCCGGCAGAGCTCCGAGGTCCACGAGGTCGTCGTCGCCGAGCTGCTCGCCCGCGGCGGGGTCGTCGAGGACTACCTGGCGCTCGACGAGGGGCGCCGGGTGGCCCTGCTGGTCGACGAGCTCAGCCGGGCGCGGCCGCTCGCCAGCCCGTGGGTAGACTACAGCGAGCTGACCACCGGAGAGCTCGCCGTGGTGCGCGAGGCGGGCTCGGCGGTAGCCCGCCTCGGTTCTCGGGCGGTGCCCCACTACGTGATCTCCAAGTGCGAGGGCGTCTCGGACCTGCTCGAGGTCCTGCTCCTCCTCGGGGAGGCGGGGCTGTACCGGCCGGCGGGCGGGGCGGGTCCGCGCCTGGCGCTCGACGTGGTGCCGCTGTTCGAGACGATCGCCGACCTGGACGCCGCCGGCTCGACGCTGCGGGAGCTCTTCGGCGTCGCGCTGTGGAAGTCGCTGGTCGACGAGCGCGGGGGCTGGCAGGAGGTGATGCTCGGCTACTCCGACTCCAACAAGGACGGCGGGTACCTGACCTCCAACTGGGCGTTGCAGCGAGCCGAACGGGACCTGGTGGACGCGGCCGCCGACTGCGGGGTGCGCCTGCGGCTCTTCCACGGCCGGGGCGGCGCGGTCGGCCGTGGCGGCGGTCCGACCTACGAGGCGATCCGGGCCCAGCCGCTGGGGAGCGTCCGAGGAGCGGTCCGGGTGACCCAGCAGGGCGAGATGATCGCCGCCGAGTACTCCGACCCGCAGCACGCCCGCCGCGGTCTGGAGTCGCTCGTGGCCGCCGCGCTGGAGGCGACCGCCGCCGCCGACGGCGACCTCGGCGCCGACACCGGCTCGTACTACGCGGTGATGGACGAGCTGTCGCAGCTGGCCGAGCGGTCCTACCGGCAGCTGGTGTACGACACCCCGGGGTTCGTCTCCTGGTTCCGCACCGCGACGCCGATCGGCGAGATCGCCGAGCTCAACATCGGCAGCCGCCCGCCGTCGCGCCGGGCCTCGGACCGCATCGAGGACCTGCGGGCGATCCCATGGGTGTTCAGCTGGAGCCAGTGCCGGATCATGCTCCCCGGCTGGTACGGGGTGGGCAGCGCCTGCGAGGAGTGGACCGCCGGCGACCCCGGCCGCTGGGAGCTGCTCGCCGAGATGTACCGGCGCTGGCCGTGGTGGCGGTCGGTGCTGGCCAACATGGCGATGGTCCTCGCCAAGGCCGACCTCGACATCGCCGAGCGCTACGCCCACCTCGTGGACGATGACGAGGCCCGCCGGCGGGTATGGGACCCGATCGCCGCCGAGCACGCCCGCACGACCGCCGCCCACGCCCGGGTGACCGGGCAGGCCGAGCCGCTCGCCGACTCCCCGGAGCTGGCCCGCTCGATCCGCAACCGCCTTCCCTACCTGGACCCGCTCAACCACCTCCAGGTGTCGCTCCTCCGGCGGTGGCGCTCCGGGGACCGGGAGCGCTCCGTGCAGGCGGGTATCCAGGTGACCCTGAACGGCCTGGCGACCGGCCTGCGCAACAGCGGCTGAGTCGCCCGCCCCGCCCGCCGGCGGGGACCGGTCGGGCTCCTCGTCCTGCTCAGCCGGCCGGCCGGCGGGCGGGGATCGCGTACGTCACGCTCGACTGGGCGACCAGGGCACCGTCGGAGCGGATCCGCACGTCGGTGACCGAGAGGCGCCGGCCGAGGCGGAGCAGCTCGGCCTCGGCCCACAGGTCGGCGTCGAGGCGGGGCCGGGACAGGAAGTTGATGGTGAGGCTGCTGGTGACCGCGAGGGACACCGGTCCGAGTCGGGACAACGTCGCCACCCAAGCCGCCCCGTCGGCGAGGGCCATCATCGTCGGACCGGACACCGAGCCCCCCGGTCGGGCATGGTCCGCGGTCACCGGGTGGTGCAGCACCACGCCTGCAGCGGTCACCTCGGTCACCCGCCAGGGGACTACGTCGAGGAGGGGAAAGGCCTCCCGGAGGAACGAGTCGAGCTCCCCGACGGTCATGGCCGGGTCGGGGAGGGGCCGGGGGTCCCGCACGCTCAGCTGTGGGGCACCTCGGACCAGGGACGGTCCTTGTCGACCCGGACGTCGCCGGGTAGGCCGAGGACCCGCTCGCCGAGGATGTTGCGCATGATCTCCGAGGTGCCTCCCTCGATGGAATTGGCCCGGGAGCGAAGGAACACCCGCTGCGGCCCGCCGCCGTAGCCCCCGGCGCTGTCCGGGCGGCGCATCGTCCAGTCGTCGTAGAGCATCCCCTCGGGTCCGAGGAGGGTCTCGCACAGCTCGTAGACCGCCTTGTTGAGCTCGGCGTAGTGGAGCTTGGCGGTGGAGCCCGCGGGCCCAGGGGTGCCGGCGATCGCGTTGGCCGCCGCCCGCAGGCTGGTGAGGCGGTGGACCTCCGACTCGACCCACAGGGCGGTGAGACGGTCCCGCAGCACCGGGTCCTTGTCGGCCCGCCGTTGCCACAAGCCGACGGCGGTGGCGATCGCGCCGGTCCCGCGCGCGCCGACTGTGGCGCCGATCGAGACCCGCTCGTTCATGAGCGTGGTGATCGCCACCCGCCAGCCGTCCCCGGCGTCGCCGAGGCGCTCGGCGTCGGGCAGGCGTACGTCGGTGAGGTACACCTCGTTGAACTCTGCGTCGCCGGTCATCTGGCGCAGTGGCCGGACCTCGACGCCGGGCGCGTGCATGTCGAGCACGAAGTAGGTTAGGCCCTTGTGCTTCTCGGCGGCCGGGTCGCTGCGGGCGAGGAGCATGCCGTAGCGTGCCTGGTGGGCAAGGGTCGTCCAGACCTTCTGGCCGTTGACCACCCACTCGTCGCCGTCGCGCACTGCTCGGGTTGCCAGGCCGGCCACGTCGGAGCCGGCCCCTGGCTCGGAGAACAGCTGGCACCAGATGTGCTCGCCGGTGAACGTCGGCCGGAGGTAGCGGCATTTCTGGTCCTCCGAGCCGTGGGTGAGGACGGTGGGCGCGGCCATCCCGTAGCCGATCGGGTTGCGACCGAACAGCAGCGGCGCGCCGGCGGCGGCGAGGCGCTCGACCACCACCCGCTGCAAGCGGCGGGCCGCGCCGGAGCCGCCGAGGCCTACGGGGAAGTCGACCCAGGCGAGGCCGGCGTCGAACTGCGCGCCGAGGAAGTCGCGTTCGGGTGTCGACGCCGGCGGGTGCTCGGCCAGCAAGGCGTCGACCGACCTGGCGATGCGCTCCTCGTCCCGGCGTTCGGAGGCCCCGGGCGCTGCGGTGGTCGTCACCTCCCGATCGTACCGGAGGCCGGTCGCGCCGGCCCGTCGTCGGCCGCGGCGCCTGGGTAGGATCGGCGCCTCGTGCGAGCTGTGCTGCGCAACTTCGTGCGCCTCGTCGCGGCGGCCGCTGCGGTGGCCGTGGCCCTTTCGACCGCGGTCGTGGTCCTGCCCTTTGCCGCCCAGGGCATCTGGCGACACGCCGCCAGCTCGACCGACAACCCGATCTCCCCGCTCCGCTCCTCGTTCGAGGGTGCGTCGACGGTGTACGCCGCCAACGGCAGCGTCCTCGCCCGCCTGAGCGCCTCGGTGAGCCGCAGGCCGGTGCCGCTGAGCGCGGTGCCCGAGGTGCTGGTCCGGGCGGTCCTCGACACCGAGGACCATCGCTTCTACCTCCACGGGGCGGTCGACGTCCCCTCGGAGATCCGGGCGCTCGTCGACGACTCGCTCGGCGCCGGGATCCAGGGGGGATCGGACATCACCCAGCAGCTGGTCAAGCAGGTGTACCTCAACTCCCGCCGGACGCTGTCGCGCAAGATCAAAGAGGCGTTCCTCGCGATCCGGCTCCAGAAGCTCTACACCAAGAACCAGATCCTCGACGCCTACTTGAACACCGTGTACCTCGGTGCCGGCGCCTACGGCGTCGACGCGGCCGCCGAGGCCTACTGGGGCGAGCCGGTGCGCGACGTCACCCTGCCCCAGGCGGCGCTCCTCGCCGGGCTGATCCAGGACCCCTCCGGCTACGACCCGATCTACGCCCCCGTGCTCGCCCGGGAGCGGCGCGCCGAGGTCCTCGGGAGGATGCTGCACTACCACGACATCACCGCGGCCCAGTACCGGGCGGCCGACGCCACCCCGCTGCCGACCGCCGAGCGCGGCGCGTCGCGGCTGCCGACCGGCGTCGACGGCTACTACGTCGCCCAGGTAGAGGCGCAGCTGCTCGCCCCGGGCAGCCCTCTCGGGTCCACTGCCGAGCAGCGCTACGCCGCTTTGTTCGAGGGGGACCTGAAGATCTACACCAACCTCCACCCGGCGCTCCAGCGCGACGCGGTCTCCGCCGTCCAGCAGGTGAGCCCGGCCAACTCGGTGGGCTATCGGGAGGCGCTGGTCAGCATCGACCCGACTGACGGGGCGGTCCTCGACATGGTGCCGGGCACCAACTACGCCAAGGAGAAGTTCGACGTGGTGACCCAGGGCCTGCGCCAGCCGGGGTCCGGGTTCAAGCTGTTCACCCTCCTCCCCGCGCTCGAGGCAGGCGACAGCATCTACGACCCGGTCGACGCCACCTCTCCCTGCGCCATCCCCTTTCCCGGCAACGACAGCCTCCTCGCGACGCCGGCCCACAACGACGTCGGCGACGGGCGCTCCGGGGTGGTCAGCATCGAGGTGGCGACCGCCCAGTCGCTCAACTGCGGGTTCCTCCGCCTCGCCCACCAGGTCGGCCTCGGAGCGGTCCTGCGCAGCGCCGAGCAGCTCGGTGTGCCGAGGAGCGAGGTCGCTCCCTTCGCGTCGGACCCTTCGGTGGTGCTCGGCGCGGCCAGCGTCTCGCCCCTTCAGATGGCCGACGCGTACGCCACCCTCGCCAACGGAGGGACCTACTTCCGTCCGTCGTTCGTGTCCGAGGTGGTGGACCGGACCGGGACGGTGATCTACCGCCAGCCGAGCACCGGCACCCGGGTGATCCCCGAGAGGATCGCCGCCGAAGCCGACGCCGCGTTCGAGGCGGTGGTCCAGTCCGGGACCGGCACCGCCGCCCGGATCCCCGGGCGGGAGGTCGCCGGCAAGACCGGCACCAGCAACGGTCCGACCGACGCCTGGTTCAACGGCTTCACCCCCCAGATCGAGACGACGGTGTGGATGGGCTACCCTCCCTCCGACAGCCGGCCGGTGGTGGTCGACGGGGTCCAGGTCTACGGCGGCGCGTACCCGGCGGAGACCGTCCACGCGTTCTTGACCATGGCCCTGGCCGGTGCGCCGGTCGTGGACTTCCCGAGCGTCGACCCCGCCCTCCTCCCCCCGGCCAGGGTCGTGCCGGAGGTGACTGGGCCTTTCCCTGGATGTTCCTACTACAAGGGAAACCCGGGTTACGGAGCCTGCGCCAACTGCTCCCCCGGCCAGGTGGTGGTCTGCACCCCGCCGACCTCGTCGCCGCCGGCCGGCGCCACCACGACGACGACCTCTACGACGTCGTCCAGCTCCACCACGTCCACGTTCCCGGCCACGACCACGACCAGCGCCCCCCCGGTTTCCTCGATCCCGTCACCGACCAGCCCCCCGGGGTCGGCGTGAGCTCCGCCGCGCTCGAGGCGCTGCTCGCGCTCCAGGGTCTCGACACCGCCGCCGACCAGCGCCGCCACCACCTGGAGCACCTGCCGGCCCGCCAGAGCCTCGCCGCGCTGGGCGCCCGGCGCGCCGAGCTGTCCCGCCGGAGAGCGGAGGTGGCCTCCCGCCGCGAGGAGGTGTTCGCCCGCCAGGCGTCGCTCGAGGCCCAGCTGGAGGCCACCGAGGCACGTCGGCGGGAGGTCTCGGCCCGGCTCTACGGCGGTTCGGTGTCGGCGTCGAGGGACCTGCAGGCCATGGCCGGCGAGGTCGACGCCCTCGGGACCCGGGCCTCGGGCCTGGAGGACGAGGTCCTCGCGCTGCTGGAGGAGCTCGAGCCGCTCGACGCCGAGCTCGGCGCCTTCGACGCCGAGGACGCAGGGCTGGTTGCTGGCGAGGAGGCCGCCCGGGCCGAGCTGGCGGGCGCCGAGGACGAGGTGCGCGCCGAGCTGGAGGGGCTGCTCGCCGAGCGGGAGGCGTTGGCCGCCGGGTTGCCTGCCGAGCTGCTCGCCACCTACGAGCGGCTGCGGGCCCGTCTCGGGGGGGTCGGCGCCGCCCGCCTCGCCGGCGACCGCTGCGGGGGGTGCCACCTGGCGCTGCCCGCGACCGAGCTCGACCGCATCCGGCACCTCCCGGAGGACGCAGTGGTCACCTGCGAGCAGTGCGGGCGCGTGCTGGTGCGCTGATCCGGTGCTCCTCCTCGTCCGCCACGGACGGACCGCGCACAACGCCTCCCGCCGCCTCCTCGGCCGCCTCGACGTCGAGCTCGACGGGGTGGGGGAGCGCCAGGCCGAGGCCCTCGCCGCGTGGGGGGTGCCCGCCGGCGCCCGCCGGGTGGTGAGCAGCCCGCTGGCGCGCGCCCGGCGCACCGCAGAAGCGATAGCCGCGGCCACCGGAGCGGTGGTCGAAGTCGACGGCCGGTGGGTCGAGGTGGACTACGGGATGTACGACGGTCTGCCGCTGCCGGAGGTGCCTGCCGGCGTGTGGGCGTCCTGGGACGCCGACCCCGGGTGGGCGCCCGAGGGGGGAGAGTCGCTCGCCTCGGTCTCCCGCCGGGTACGGGAGGCGTGCGGCGAGCTGTGGGCCGAGGCGGCCGAGCGGGACGTGGCCGTGGTGTCCCACGTCTCGCCGATCAAGGCGGCCCTCGGGTGGGCGATGGGCCTGCCCGAGGCGGTCTACCCCCGCATGTTCGTGGAGGTGGCCTCGCTGCACCGCATCGGCCCCGGCCGGGGCGGCCCGACCCTGTGGTCGTTCAACGAGCGCGCTCCTGCTCCGGGCGGGTGCCGACAGTGGTCGACGCGGTGAGCGACCAGATCTCCCGGTCCAGCCACGCCGCTCACCATCTCGACGAGCTGCTCGACGAGGGCCAGCGTGCTCGTCGACGCCGCCCGCTCGGTCCTCGCCGGCTGAGACCCGCCGGCCGGTCCTCACCAGTCGGGGCGCAGGCGGCGAACGCCCGGTCCCGGCTACGGCGAGGTCCGGTCCCGGCTACTGCGAGGTCGTCTCGACCAGCGCCGGCGCCAGGGCCCTCCACTGGTCGGCCGGCACGCTCCTCGGCTCGGCCGGCAGGGGCTGCACGCACACGTGGTCGGCGCCGGCGTCGAGCTGGTCGCGCACCCGGGAGGCGATCGTCGCGTCGTCGCCCCAGGCGACGATGGCGTCGACCAGCCGGTCGCTGCCCCCCTCGGCGAAGTCGTCGTCGTCGAAGCCCAGCTGGCGCAGGTTGCGCTGGTAGTTGGGGAGCCCCACGTAGACCCGGGTGTGCGCCCGGCCGATGTCCCGGGCCCGGGTCGGGTCGGTCTCGCGCAGCACGGCCTGCTCGACGCAGAGCAGCCGGTCCCCGAGCGCCAGGCGGGCGCCGGCGGTGTGCTCGGGGGTGACGAAGTAGGTGTGGGCCCCCTCGGTGCGCTCGGCGGCCAGGGCGAGCATCCTCGGCCCGAGGGCGGCGAGCACCCGGCGCACCGGGGTGGTCGGCCGGAAGGCGGTGTAGGGCGAGGCGTCCATCGCGTCGAGGTAGGAGCGCATCGCCGCGAGGGGCCGGCGGTACTCGTGGCCGCGGAGGCCCTCCACCAGCGTGTGGTGGCTCACCCCCAGGCCGGCTACGAACCGCTCGGGGAACGCCTCGGTCAGCGCCTTGACCCCGCCGGTCATGGTGACCGCGTCGCGTGCCCAGATGCTGGCGATCCCGGTGGCTCCGACCAGGCGGTCGGTCGAGCGCAGCAGCGCGCCGAGGGAGACGAGCACGTCGCGGCCGGCCACCTCCGGCAGCCACAGCGCGCCATAGCCGAGCTGCTCGACCTCGGCCGCGAGCTCGCACGCCCGGGCGAGGGGGACGGCGTCGAGCGACGCGGTCCAGAGCCCGAGGCGGGGGAGCTGCAGGGGGGTCGTCTCCATCTCCGGGACACTCTATGGTGAGGTCCCGGCGGTGGGAGCCGCCCCTGGCGCCGGTGTCGCCAGGCGTACCCGGGAGGTGCCGGATGAGGGTGGTCGTCAACTTCGACCTCTGCGAGAGCAACGCGCTGTGCATGGCGGAGGCGCCGGAGGTCTTCGAGGTCCGCGACGACGACTTCCTCTACGTGCTGCAGGAGGAGCCGCCCGAGGAGCTGCGCCCGAAGGTGGAGGCCGCGGCCGCGGCGTGCCCCAAGCAGGCGATCACCATCGAGGGGTGAGTGCCACCAGCCGGCTGGCGGGGCGCCTAGCCGGGCTGCGCCCCCCGGAGCACTCCGAGGTCGCCGTCGAACGGGACCTGGCGGTCGCCGCCGAGGACGGCGCGGTGCTGCTCGCGGACCGCTGGTTCCCCGCGGTGGTGGGGAAAGACCTCCCCCTGGTGCTGGTGCGCTCCCCTTACGGGAGGCGCACCCTCGACCTGGTGGGCCGGGTCCTCGCCGAACGCGGCTACCAGGTGGTCGTCCAGAGCGTACGGGGGACGTTCGGATCCGGCGGGACCTGGGACCCGTTCCGCAACGAGCGGGTCGACGGGCTCGCCACCCTCCGGTGGCTGTCCACCCGGCCGTGGTGGCCCGGGCGGGTCGGCACCTTCGGGCCGAGCTACCTCGGGCTCACCCAGTGGGCCCTGGCCGACGGCGGCCCCGAGGACCTCGCCGCGGTGGCCCTGTCGGTCACCTCGTCGTCGTTCCGGGACTCGGTCGTCTACCCCGGGGGGAGCTTCACGCTGGAGACCGGCGCGACGTGGATCAACCTGCTGCTGCACCAGGAGGCCGGGTGGCGCCGGGCGCTGTGGGCCCAGCTCTGGGCGCGCCGGGGACTGACCCCCGCCTACACCACCCTGCCCCTGTCGAGAGCCGACGAGGCGGCCTTCGGGCGCACGGTCGGCTACTACCAGGACTGGCTGGAGCACGAGCGCCCGGGCGACCCTTGGTGGGGGGCGGCCGACTTCTCCGGTGGGACCGGGCGGATGCCGCCGGCGTCGATGGTGGCCGGCTGGTACGACATCTTCCTTCCCTACCAGCTCGACGACTACGCAGCCCTCCGCGCCGCCGGTCGCCAGGTGCGCCTCACGATCGGCCCGTGGACCCACTCGAGCCTGCGCCTGTCCGCGGTGGCCCTCGCCGAGGCCCTCGACTGGTTCGACACCCACCTCGCCCGACGGGATGCCTACGGCGGGCGGCCCCGGCCCCGACCCCGGCCGGGGGTTGCCCGGGGCGCGCCGCGGCGGCCCGCACCGGAGCAGACCAACGCCGTGCGCCTGCGGCTGGTCGGCCGCCGGGGTTGGGTGGACCTGGA
>JAJZWW010000031.1 GCA_021846485.1 Actinomycetes bacterium | reverse complement strand
CGGAGTGCTACCGGGCCGGGGCGGTGATGGGCAACGACATCAGCGGCTTCGCCGACCCCAGCTACCTGCCGGTGGCCGCCGCCGCGGGCGCGGCGGTGGTCGCCACCCACATCCGTCTGGCGCCCCGGGTGCGCGACCCCGACCCTCGCTACGGCGACGTGGTGGAAGACGTGCGCTCGTTCCTCGAGCAACGGATCTCCCGGGCGCGCGCAGCAGGCATCGGCGCCGACCGGATCGTCGTCGACGCGGGATTGGACCTGGGAAAGACCACGCCGCAGTCACTCGCCCTGCTCGCCGGGTCCGCCCGCCTCGCCGGGCTCGGGGTGCCGCTGTTGCTGTCCGCCTCCAACAAGGGTTTCCTGGGTGAGGCCTTCGGCCTCGGGATCGGGGAGCGGCGGGAGGCGTCGATCGCCGCCCACGCCGTCGGGGTGAGCCTCGGGTGCCGCATCCTGCGGGTCCACGACGTGGTCGCCGCCCGCCGGGTGCGCGGCACCCTCGCAGCCGTGCTCGAGGCCGGATGAGCGCCGCGGGCGGTGGTGCCGACCGGGTCGCATGGCTCGTCGACGGCGACGACCCTACGCTGGTCTCCGAGGCCGTGAGGGGCCTGGTGGGCGAACTGGTCGGCGACGCCGAGCGGTCCTTGGCACTAGAGGACTTCAGCGGCGACGACCTCGAGCTGGCCTCTGTGGCCGACGCCTGTCAGACCGCCCCGTTGCTCGCCGACCGCCGGGTGGTGGTGGTGCGCGACGTCGGGCGGTACTCCACCGAGGAGCTGGCCCCGCTGCTGTCTTACCTCGAGTCCCCCGTGCCGACCACCTCGCTGGTCCTCGCCGCCGGCGGTGGCCGCCTGTCGCCCAAGCTGCTCGCCGCGGTGCGGGCTCACGGGCACGTGCGCTCCACCGCCGTGGGCCGGGACACCCGGGCATGGGTCCACGAGCGCCTCGCGCGAAGCCGCCTACGAGTCGACGCCGAGGCTGAGCGGCGCATCGAGGCCCACCTCGGCTCGGACCTGAGCCGCCTCCCCGGGGTCGTCGAGCTGCTCCGGTCGGCCTACGGGGAGAGCGCCCGCCTGGGCGTCGAGGAGGTCACCCCCTACCTCGGCGAAGCGGGAGGGGTGGCCCCCTGGGACCTGACTGACGCCGTCGACGCCGGGGCGACCGCCCGGGCCCTCGAGGCGCTCCACCGGCTCCTCGGGGCCGGCGAACGCCACCCCCTCGTGGTCCTCGCAGTCCTCCACCGGCACTTCACCGCCATGCTGCGGGTGGACAGCCCGGCGGTCACCAACGAGGCGGCCGCCGCGGCCGCGCTGTGCATCCCCGAGGGGCGCAGCACGTTCCCCGCGAAGAAGGCCCTCGGTTCGCTCCGCCGCTACCGCAGTGCCGGCGTGGCCCGCGCGGTCGGCCTGCTCGCCGACGCCGAGCTCGACTTGAAGGGGGCCACAGACCTGAGCGGCGAAGGGGTCCTCGAGGTGCTCGTCGCCCGGCTCTGCTACCTGGCGCGCGCCGGCGGAGCCCGCCGTTCGAGCTGAGCAGAGCTACTCGGCGGCGGTCAGCTGGTTGACCCGGCGCATCAGCCGGGCCTTGCGGTTGGAGGCCTGGTTCTTGTGGATGATGCCTCGGGAGACCGCCTTGTCGAGGCGCTTGACCGCCAAGCGGAGGTCCTCGGCCGCGCTGCCCGCCCCCTCCTCGGTCGAGCGCACCGCGGTCTTGATGCGGGTCTTGATCTCGGACTTGGCCGCCTTGTTGCGCAGGCGGGCCTTCTCGTTGGTCCGGTTGCGCTTGATCTGACTCTTGATGTTGGCCACGGTGTCCTACCAGTAGGGATCAGGGGGACGAGAGATGCTACCAGCCCGACCCGAGCCGTAGGTACTGGCGGGCCGCCCCGAGCAGCAACTCGAGCGACCCGTCCAGGCCGAAGGCGGTGGTGTCGGCCCACAGGTGGTACCAGCCGGGATCGAGCGGGTCCGCTCGGTACAGCCGACGCACCCACAGCTCTCGGGAGTGGTCGGTCTGGGCGAGCCGCTGCGCCGCCCGCTCTTCGGGGATGCCCTCGATCTCCGCCGCCAGGCGGGCCCGGGCCGCGGCCGGCCCGTCGAGGCGCACGTGCAGCGTCCGGGGGCGCTCGGCGAGGACCACCGCCCCCGCCCGGCCGAGGACCACCGCTCCACCTCCCTCGCGGACGCCCGAGAGGCCGGCCTCGGCCTGCTGGCGGAGCTCCTCCTCGGGCTCGACGAGGATCGGCGGGGCGGACAGCCCGTACACGCCAGCAGCCCGGGCCAGGTAGGTGAACAGCCGGTTGCCGGGGGACGCGGCCCGCTCGCTCTCGCTCAGGCCCTCCTCGGAGTGGGGCGCACCACCCATCTCCCGGCCGGCCTCCTCGCTCACGTCCGCGGTCAAGAGGCGGTCCACGAAGGGCAACCCGAGCGCCTCGGCGAGGCGGGGAGCGAGCACGCTCCCCCCGGCTCCGTAGCTGGCGGAGATGGTGACTACCGGCTGGGGTTCCTCGCTCACCGCGCGCAATGTAGTCGTGGGCCAGACTGGGGGTGACGTGACCCCTGATCTCGACCCTCCCCTCGACCGGATCCGCAACCTGGCGGTCGTCGCCCACGTGGACCACGGCAAGTCGACGCTGTCGGACCGCATCCTCGAGCTGACCGGCGCGGTCGACGCCCGGGAGATGCGCGAGCAGTACCTCGACTCGATGGACATCGAGCGGGAGCGGGGCATCACGATCAAGGCGCAGAACGTCCGGGTGACCTGGAAGGGCCACACCGTCCATCTGATCGACACCCCCGGCCACGTCGACTTCGGCTACGAGGTGAGCCGCAGCCTCGCGGCCTGCGAGGGGGTCGTGCTGCTCGTCGACGCCGCCCAAGGGATCGAAGCCCAGACCCTCGCCAACGCCTACCAGGCGCTCGAGCACGACCTGGAGATCGTCGCCGCTCTCAACAAGATCGACCTTCCTGCCGCCGACCCGGACCGCTACGCGGCCGAGATCGAGAAGGTCCTCGGCGTCCCCGCCGGCGAGATCCTGCGGATCTCCGCCAAGACCGGCCAGGGCGTCGCCGAGCTGCTCGACGCGGTCTGCGAGCGCATCCCGCCCCCTCGGGGGGACCCCTCCGCCCCGTTGCAGGGCCTCGTGTTCGACTCCTACTACGACCAGTACCGGGGAGTGGTCAGCTCGGTCCGGGTGGTCAACGGGCGCCTCGGCGCAGGCGCGCGGCTGCGCTTCGTGCAGGCGGGGCGCACCCACGACGTCGAGGAGATCGGGGTGCGGCTGCCGGCGGCCACCCTGGTCGACGCCCTGGGCCCCGGGGAGGTGGGCTACCTGATCGCCGGCATCAAGGACGTCGCCGAGGCCCGCTCGGGTGAGACGGTCACCGAGGCGTCCCGGCCGGCGGAGCCCCTCGCGGGCTACCAGGACCCCAAGCCGATGGTCTTCTGCGGGCTGTACCCGGTGGACGGCGACGAGCTGTCCGACCTTCGCGAGGCGCTGGAGAAGCTCCGGCTCAACGACGCCTCGGTCACCTACCAGCCCGAGACGTCCGGCGCGCTCGGCTTCGGCTTCCGCTGCGGTTTCCTCGGCCTGCTGCACATGGAGATCGTGCGCGAGCGCCTGGAGCGGGAGTTCGGCCTGTCGCTCATCGCGACCGCCCCGAGCGTCGAGTACCGGGCACACCTGACCGACGGATCGGTGGTCGAGGTGCACAACCCGAGCGAGATGCCTCCTCCCCAGAAGCTCGAGTCGATCGAGGAGCCCTACCTCCAGGCGACGATCCTGTCTCCCACCGAGTACACCGGCACCCTCATGGAGCTGTGCCAGTCGCGCCGGGGGGAGATGCGCCGCATCGAGTACCTCGGTCCCGAGCGCCTGGAGCTGGTCTACCGGATACCACTCGCCGAGGTGGTGATGGACTTCTTCGACGCCCTGAAGAGCCGCACCAAGGGCTACGCCAGCCTCGACTACGAGCCCGCCGACTGGGAGGCGGCCGACCTGGTGAAGATCGACGTGCTGCTCAACGGCGTGCCGGTGGACGCCTTCAGCGCCATCGTCCACAAGAGCCAGGCCCAGGACTACGGCAGGCGGATGACCGAGAAGCTGCGCGAGCTGATCCCCCGCCAGCTGTTCGACGTGCCCATCCAGGCTGCGGTGGGCGGGCGGATGATCGCCCGCGAGACGGTCAAGGCCAAGCGGAAAGACGTCCTCGCCAAGTGCTACGGGGGAGACATAACCCGCAAGCGCAAGCTGCTCGAGAAGCAGAAGGAGGGCAAGAAGCGGATGAAGAGCATCGGCCGGGTCGAGGTGCCCCAGGAGGCGTTCATCCAGGCCCTGCGCCTCGAAGAGTAGGGCCGCGGGTTGGCCTCGACCGCTACGGGAGCGCAACGACGGCGGCGCCGACCGCACCTCACGCCTCTCGGCCTACCTCCACATCGGCTGCGCGCACCCCGGACCCTGCTCCCACCTCGACGGCCGCCAGAGCCACTCGCTGTGGCGCAGCGAGCTGTGCTGGAGGGAGCTCTACGCCGACGTGCTGTGGCACCAGCCGGCCAGCGTCCGCCGGAACCTGCAGCCACACATGGCCCGCCTGAGGTTCGACATCGCCGCCGCCGTCGCGAGGGCTGGCCGGCTCAGCGGGCGGAGCTGAGCCGTTCGATCTGCGCCGGGCTGAGCACAACGCCGGCGGCCGCGCAGTTCTCCTCCAGGTGGGCGACCGAGGAGGTGCCGGGGATCGGCAGCATCACCGCCGAGCGGGCCAGGAGCCAGGCGAGAGCCACCTGGGAGGGGGTGGCGCCGGCCTCGTGGGCAACCTCGTCCACGGGTCCGCCGGGCCGGGCGAGCTCCCCGGCGGCGATCGGGAACCACGGGATGAAGCCGACGCCCTCCCGCTCGCAGCGGTCGAGGACCGCCTCGGACTGGCGATTGGCCAGGTTGTAGAGGTTCTGCACGGTCGCCACCGGGACGACCGCCCGGGCGGTCTCCAGCTGCTCGACGGTGACCTCCGAGAGGCCGACGGCGCCGACCTTGCCCTCGTCGAGCAGGTCCCGGAGCAGCCCGAACTGGTCCTCGGCGGGCACCTGAGGGTCGACGCGGTGCAGCTGGAACAGCTCGATGCGCTCCACCCCGAGCCGGCGCATGCTCATCTCGCACTCCTGGCGGAGGTACTCGGGCCGCCCCACCGGGTGCCAGGCGTCGGGCCCGGTGCGGGTGAGCCCGGCCTTGGTGGCGATCAGCAGCTCCGCGGGGTAGGGGTGGAGCGCCTCGCGGATGATGTCCTCGCTCACGTAGGGCCCGTAGGAGTCGGCGGTGTCGATGAAGTCGACGCCGAGCTCGACCGCTCGGCGCAGCACCGCCCGAGCCTCGCCGCGGTCCCTCGGTTCGCCCCAGATGCCCTTGCCGGTCAGGCGCATCGCTCCGTAGCCGAGGCGGTGGACCCGCTTGCCGGCGATCTCGAAGGTCCCGCTCTCGTCGACGGGACGGGTCTCTACGGGGGACGTGTCGGTGCTCACAGTTCTCCTCTGTCTGGGTCGGTGTGTGCCGGGTAGGAGTGTGCCGGACCGGGCGTCCCCGTCGGGTCAGGGCGGCCGCGGCCGGTCGCCTCCCGGGTGGGGCCCGCGTCGGCCCGGTGGCCCGGGCCTCGGCCCGAAGGACGACAGGTGCTTTCTACCCCAGGAGGCCGGGGAACCATCGGGGGGTCCCGGGCGGCTCCCGTTGCGCCCGGTCCCGGGAGTGCGGGCCGCGGGTCGGTAGCATGACGTCGCCATGCTGGACGAGCGCAAGGCCGCGATCCTCCGGGCCGTGGTGGAGGAGTACATCCAGACGGCGCAGCCGGTCGGGTCTTCGCACGTCGCCCGCCAGGCCGACCTTCCGGTGTCGCCGGCGACCGTGCGCAACGAGATGAACCAGCTCGAGCGCGAGGGCTACCTCGCCCAGCCTCACACCAGCGCGGGGAGGGTCCCGACCGACAAGGGTTATCGCTTCTTCGTCGACTCCCTCACCACACCAGGGACCCTCGACGAGGCGCGGGCTCAGCAGGTGAGGGCGTTCTTCGCCCGGGCGCACGGGGAGCTCGAGCGGCTGCTCGCCGACACCAGCCGGCTGCTGTCGGGGCTCACCGACTATGCCGCGGTGGTCACCGCGCCCAACGCCGAGGCGCTGACCGTCCGCTCGGTGCAGCTCGTGTCGCTGTCCACCCGGGTGGTGATGGTCGTCGCGGTCTTCTCCAACGGCAGCATCGAGAAGCGCACCCTCGACCTGGGGCCCGAGGCCACGGTGAGCGACCTGGCCGCCGGGGCTGCATCAGCCCACCTCGCCGCGGGGCTGAACGGCAGCATCTGGGGGAGCGCGACCCGGCCGGGCCCGACCGGTGACGCCGGCGTCGACGACCTCGTCGCCCGCGCTCACGAGGCACTGGTCTCCGCCGCACCCACCGCCGGCGACCAGGTGTACGTCGGCGGGGCTGCCCGGATGGCCGCCGCCTTCGACGCCGTCGGGACCATCCGCGAGGTTCTCGGGATCATGGAGCAGCAGTACGTGTTGGTCACCTTGCTGCGCGACGTGCTCGACCGGGGGCTGTCGGTCGCCATCGGCACCGAGCACGGCCTGCAGTCGCTGGCCGACTGCTCGCTCGTCGTCGCCCCCTACGACGTCGAGGGCGACCGGGGAACGATCGCCATCCTCGGCCCGACCCGGATGCACTACGACCAGGCCCTCGCCGCGGTCGGCGTGGTGAGCGAGCGGCTCGGCAGGGCCCTGAGCGAGGGGGCGTGAGCCTGCCCCCCAGGCTCTTCCGACGGCCCTCTCGCCCCGGGGACCGGCGCTGCCGCGGGTAGGCTGAGCGCGCCGTGGCCGCCGACGACTACTACGAACTGCTCGGCGTGCCCCGCACCGCCTCGGAGGACGAGATCAAGCGCGCCTACCTGCGTCTCGCCCGGGAGCTGCACCCCGACGCCAACCCCGGGGGTAGGGAGACCGAGGAGCGCTTCAAGGCGGTCAACCAGGCCTACGAGACCCTCCGCGACCCGGAGCGTCGCCGCCAGTACGACATGTTCGGCGCGGGCGGGGCCCGCCAGGCGACGGGCGACCCGTTCGGCTTCGGCGGTGGGGCGGGCGGGTTCGGCGACCTCTTCGACGCCTTCTTCGGCGGCGCCGCGCCGGGCTTTGGAGCTGCCGCCACGGCGGGCGACCGGCGAGGACCCCGGCGGGGGGAGGACGTCGAGGCGGTGCTCGAGGTCGACTTCGCCCGGGCGGTCTTCGGCGGCGAGGAGGAGATCAACGTCCGCCTACCGAGCACCTGCGGCACCTGCAGTGGCTCGGGGGCCCGGCCGGGGACCACGCCGGTCACCTGCACCTCCTGCGGTGGCTCGGGCGAGATCCGCCGGGTGCGCCAGTCGATCCTCGGCCAGATGGTGACCGCGTCGCCCTGCCCGCGCTGCGGCGGGACGGGCGAGGAGGTCACCTCCCCCTGCCCCGATTGCCGGGGGGACGGTCGGCGTACCGTCGAGCAGAGCTTCGTGGTCGACATCCCCGCAGGGGTCGACGGCGGCTCGACCCTTCGACTCACCGGCCGGGGAGCCAGCGGTGTGCGAGGCGGCCCACCTGGTGACCTCTACGTCCACCTGAGGATCAGACCGCACCCCCGGATCACCCGTGACGGCTCCGACTTGCGGACCGTGGTCCACGTGGCCATGACCCAGGCGGCCCTCGGGACCCAGGTGAGCTTGGAGACCCTCGACGGGACCGAAGAGCTGTCGATCCCCGCCGGCACCCAGAGCAACCGAGAGCTGCGACTGCGCGGTCGGGGAGTGCCCCACCTGCAGGGCCGGGGCCGGGGTGACCTGGTGGTGACCATCGCGGTGGACACCCCCACCGAGCTGACCAAGAGCCAGGAGGAGCTGCTGCGGGCTCTGGCCGACCAGCGGGGTGAGGCGGTGGTCGAAGCCGACGCCGGGCTGCTGTCGCGCATCCGCGGGGCGTTCAAGTAGGCGAGGTGCCCCGGCCGCACGGCGCGGCTCGCTCCGCCTCCGCCCAGGTCTACGTCGACGACTTGGGGGTCCCCGAACTGCTCGACGCCGACCGCCATCACCTCCAGCACGTCCTGCGCCTCCGACCCGGCGAGGTGGTCTTGGCCAGCGACGGGAGGGGCGGTTGGGTCCTTTGCAGGTGGAGCCCAGGCAAGGCCCTGGAGGTGGCCGGGCCGGCGGCTCGCACGGCCCGGCCGGGCCCGCCGCTCACCGTCGCCCTCGCGGTCCCCAAGGGGGAGCGGGCCGACTGGGCCGTCCAGAAGCTCACCGAGGTCGGCGTCGACCGGATCGTCCCGCTGGTCACCAGGCGCAGCGTCGTGCGCTGGCCGCCCGAGCGTGCCGCCCGGCAGGTGGAGCGCTGGAGGGCGATCGCCCGGTCGGCCTCGGGGCAGAGCCGCCGACTCTGGCTGCCGGAGGTCGAGGCGCCGAGCACTCTCGGGGAGCTGCTCGCCGCGGCGGGCGTCCGGTCGCCGGAGGGAGCCGGGGTGGCCGCGACCGGTTGGTCGGAGCCGCCCGAGGGCGGCTCGGGGGCGATCTTCGCCGAAGAGCCCGACCGCCACGGCGGACGGCCAGACGCGTCCCCTGCCCCGACCACGACTCTGGCGGTGGCCCTGGCCGATCCAGGCGGTCCTCCCCCCGACCTCGACCACCCCACGGTGGCGATCGGCCCCGAAGGCGGGTGGGACGACGAGGAGCTGCAGGCGGCGCCGGCGACCGTCGGCCTCGGGGCCTCGGTGCTGCGGACCGAGACCGCAGCGGTCGTCACCGGGGCGCTGCTCGTCGCCCTCCGGGCGGGGATCGTCGCGCCGGCGGGAGGCCCGGGCATGGGCCGGACCGGCGCCGGTTGACCGGGCCGGGCCCGGTCGGTGGGTGCCCGGGCGGTCCGGTGCGAGCCGCACCGGCGCCATCGACGCGGACGGCTCGATCAGGGCTGCCCCGAGCCCGCCGGGTGGCTACGATTCGGCAACGCCAGAGGGGAGAGCCACGTGTCCGAAAGCATGCCGAGCTCGTATGCGCGCCGCGTCGGTGGTCGCCTGCGCAGCGTCAGGCAGCAGCAGGGCCTGTCGTTGCAGGGGGTCGAGGCGGCGTCGAGGGCAGAGTTCAAGGCGTCGGTGCTCGGCGCCTACGAGCGGGGCGAACGAGCCATCTCGGTCCCCCGCCTCCAGCGGCTGGCCCGCTTCTACGGCGTCCCGGTGGACCAGCTGCTCCCCCGGGACATCGGAGCGGAGCCCGGGAGCGAAGAGCAAGAGGGTCCAGCCGAAGCGAGGCCTGACGACGGGGTGACCATCGACCTCACCCGGATGGAGACGGTGTCGGCACCCGACGGACGGAGCCTCGGACGCTACCTGTCCACCATCCAGGTGCAGCGCCAGGACTTCAACGGCCGGGTCCTCACCATCCGACGGGAGGACCTGCGGGCGTTGGCGGCGCTGTTCGACGTGGCTCCGGAGGAGGTCCGCCGGCGCCTCGACGAGCTCGGCCTTGGGCACCCGGTGACCAGTGGCGGAGGATCGGCGACTGCCGACCGGAGGTAGCTCGGCGACGGCTCCCGTCCCGGGATCGGAGTGGGGGGCACACGAGTCGGGGGTGGCCGCACCGCCGTTCCTCGCGTCCCGCCCCGAGGGGCCGGGCTTCGGGGTGTACGTGCACGTTCCGTTCTGCGCCCGCCGCTGCGACTACTGCGCCTTCGCGACCTGGGACGACCGCCTCCAGCTGGTGCCCGACTACTGCGCGGCGGTCCGGGCGGAGATCGCCCGGGCGGTCGGCGAGGAGATGCCCTTGGCCACGTCGGTGTTCTTCGGCGGGGGCACCCCGTCGCTGCTGCCCCCCGACCAGCTGGTCGCCATCCTCGATGCCATCCCGCGCGGCGAGGGCTCGGAGGTCACGGTGGAGTGCAACCCCGAGCACGCCGAGCCCTCCCGTCTGGGGGCGTGGCGCCGAGCCGGGGTGACTCGGGTGTCGCTCGGCGTGCAGTCGCTGTCGACCTCGGTGCTCGACTCCCTGGGGCGCCGCCACGACCCGGGCAGCGTGCGCTGGGCAGCCCGGGCCCTCGGGGATGCCGGTCTCGGCGGCAGCTACAGCGTCGACCTGATCTTCGGCGCGGTGGGGGAGCGGCCCGCCGACTGGCAGGCCACCGTCGCCGGTGTGCTCGCCCTGGACCCGCCACCAGCCCACGTCAGCGCCTACGGACTGATCGCCGAGCCCGGCACTCCTCTCGGGTCCGACCCCGCCCGCCACCCCGACGCCGACGACCAGGCGGACAAGTACCTCGCGGTGGACGCCGCCCTCGCGTCGGCCGGGTACTCCTGGTACGAGATCTCCAACTGGTCCCGCCCGGGAGCTACCTGCCGGCACAACCAGCTCTACTGGGCCCAAGGGGAGTACCGAGGGTTCGGTTGCGCCGCCCACTCCCACCGCCTGGCAGGTGGTGGGGGCGCGCGGCGGTGGTGGAACGTGCGCACCCCCGAGCGTTACATCCGGCTGGTCGGTCGGGGCGACGACCCTGCCGGCGGGGAGGAGCTACTCGGGCCCGACGTCCGCGCCGTCGAGGCGCTCGAGCTCGGGTTGCGGACCAGCGAAGGGGTGGCGGTCGCCGAGGTGCCCTCGGCCGGCCAGCTCGGGTTGCTCCTCGACCTGGGCCTGGTCTCGCTGAGCCGGGGTGAGGGGGCCGGCGAGCGGGTGCGGCTGACGCTGCGAGGCAGGCTGCTGGCGACCGAGGTGACCCTCCGACTCCTCGGCTAGGGGCGCGCCGGGCTGGCGGGGGGCGGGGACGACGCACCGTACGAGGAGAACAGACCGCATGAGGAGAACAGACCGCAGGCCGATCGACCGTGGTCGGACCATGGCGGCTCGTAGGTGCCCCGCAGGGGCACGGGTCCGGTGAGCGGAAACGTGTCGAATACGGACCCTTACTGCTCACAGTTCGCCGGCGGGGCGCGCTCGGGCAGGCGGGGGAGCAGCAGACGATCGCCGACGAAGAGGAGGTCGGGGGCGCCCGGCACCGGGAGGCGATCCCGGTTGGCCGCCACGAGCTCGGACCAGTAGGCGGCCACCACTGAGAGGTCCGGGTTCGCCGGGGAGGCAGTGACGGCGAGGCCGGGGCCTCCGAGGTCGGTCCGCTCCACCCCGACGACGGCTCCGGCGATACTCCAGAAGCTCTCGCCTGGCCCGACGACCCATTCCCCGCCCGGGCTGCGCGGGGAGCGGAGGTCTCCTGGACGCCGCCGGGGTCTGCCGGGCTGGCCGTGCTCCTCGGGCCGGTAGCTCCCGGAGGGGGCGGGCGGCGCGGGGCCGGAGGTGGCCGGCGGGGAGGCGGGCGCCAGGACCGGTGGAGGGGCGAGGGGTGCCTCCGGAGCCGTCACGCCTGCCCGGGACACGCTGCCGGTAGCGGGCTGAGCGGCCTCCGCCGCCTGCAGGCCGAGGGTCGTCGCGACCATACAGGCGCCAGCGGCGGCAGCGAGCCAGCCGCGCAGGGGAGCGGGGGCCAGGGCCCTCGCCAAGCGTCCGAGCCGGGCTCGGCGGGTGACGCAGGCCACCCAGGCGAGGACCAGCACCGACGACAGGTAGGCGCCCGCGGCGACGGCCGCCAGGCGGGCCAGGGCGAAGACCGCGACCACCACGCCGACCTGGTGGCTCCAGGTGAGGAGGGACCCGAGATCGGCATGCTCGGGGGCAGCGAGCCCTGGTACGAGCCGTCCGAGGGCGACGAGCGCGGTGGTGCCCCCCACGGCCGCTGCCAAGGTGCCGAGGGTCCGGCGGGGCTCACCCACCGCGGGAAAGCTCCTGTCGGGGGTCAACCACGACGACCTGCCCGTCTCGGCGGCGTACCGCGAGGAGATCGCAACCGGTCTCGCCGGGTAGCACCGAGATGCTCTGCGCGCCGGCGACGAGCGCGACGGGTCGACCCGTCACTCGACCCCAGGCCGGGAACACCCACAGCTGGCCGGTCGAGGTGTCGAGCACGGCAGGGAGCGCGCCGGCGCAGGTCCAGCGTCCCAGCGCGACCACGTCGGCTGGGTCCGACACCGACCAGCTCCTCCCCGCGGCGGTGAAGACGCCTCCGTGCGTCGGCAGCGGAGCGCAGCCGGCGTCGGCGGTAGGGCATTGCGGGTCGGCTGCTCGGCGTGACCGCCGGCGGGCAGCGGTGATCGGGGACCCGGCCGTGGCGTCCGGGGAGTGTCTGACGGGGACCGTCGAGCCGGTCTCGCCGTTACTGGGATGCCTGCGGTCGTCGTGCGCAGCCTCGCGAGGCGCGCCGGCGGGGGAGCCCGGCACGGCGCCGCCCGTAGCTCGGGCAGAGCGGGCCGGAGCGCCGGTGGTGCTCGCCCCGGGGTACCGGGTACCGGCCACCGCAGCGCTCCGGAGCCGAGCCCTGGGAGGGGCGCCGTGGCGGGACGGCCGGGACCACCCTACGAGTAGCCCGGTGCAAAGAGCCACCAGGAGCACCAGAGCGGCCCCTGCCTGCACCAGAGCAGAGGGGCGGCGGGTCCGGGACCGGGACCCGGCGGGCTTGCGGGCTCCGGGTGGCCCGAGGCGCTTCGCCGGTCCGGGGAGCGGGTCCTGCTGCCCGGGAGCGCCGGCCGCCAGGGCGGTCCCGGATATCGGGTCCGACGGGGCCGTCGGGGAGCTGGGCAGCTGGTCGCGATGGTCGGCCTCCGGACCGGCAGGGAGGGCCAGGCCGGGGGCAGGGGCGCGCAGGTCGGTCCTCGGGCTCGCCTCGCAGGCCGTGGCCGGGCGCGCCAGGCGCGGCTCGGGGACCGCGCCAGCCAGGGCCCGGGCGAGCTCGCGCGCCGAGGGTCCGCGCCCCGGCCGGCCAGCGCGGTCGAGGACCATCCGGAGGCGCCGGGGGATGCCGGTGCAGGGGGTGCGGGACAGCGCGCCGGCGAGGACCCGGACGTCCTGGCGGGTCGCCTCGGCGGTAGCTGCCCCGGCGAGCCCGAAGCTGCACAGCACTGGCCGTCCCTCCGCGTCCACCAAGACGTGCTCCGCCGAGGGGTCCCCGTGGGCGATGCCGATGTCGTGCAGGTCGGCGAGGATCGTGGCGGCGGCCGCGCCGATACCAGAGAGGACAGCCGGGTCGAGTGGGCCCAGGCGAGCGAGCGGCGGGCCGCCGACGTCGCGGGTCCACAGCGCGCCGGAGCTGCTGCCCGGCAGGCGTTGCACCACTCCGGGGTGGGCGGCCCGGTCGAGCCAACGCCGCTCGGCGTCGAGCCTGGCCTGCTCGCCGGCGCTCTCGGCCTCCTTACGGACACCTTGGACACCATGTAGCTCGCTGACGTGCACGCGCACGACATCAGAGTACACGACACACCCCACGGTGAGCGCACGCCAACGGGCCTGCAGCCGCGCGCTACCACACGTTGTAAGGAGGCCGGCCGACAACGTCGTACAACCTGCCGGTTGCCAGCGGCCACTTGCCGGAGTGACGATGGACGCATCGACACTCGTGAGGCCTCCACGCTCCAGGGTATTCAACTCTTGGACCGCGAACAGCTGGGTCGACTGGTCGACCTGAGCGAGGAGGTGGTCGACATCGTCGAGGAGGGCTTTCGACAACTGGGAGTCGGCCGGGTCACCACACCGACACCGTTACGAATGGGCCTCCCCGGCCGCAACGCCGAGCTGGACGTGAAGACCGCTTACGTGGAGGGGTGGGACAGCTTCGCAGTGAAGGTCTCGACCGGCTTCTTCGACAACCCACAGATGGGGCTGGCGAGCGGAGGCGGATTCATGGTCCTCCTCGAGTCCAGTACCGGGAAGGTCAGCGGCGTGTTGCTCGACGACGGATACCTGACCGCGGTCCGCACGGCTGCTGCGGGCGCGGTCGCTGCGCGTTGGCTGTCGTCCCCGCACACCCGGACCGTCGGTGTCCTCGGGGCAGGTGAACAGGCCCGGTGGCAGGCAAGGGCGATCACCTTGGTACGCCAGCCGGAACAGATACTCGTGCACTCCCGGCGTCCCGAGCGAGCGGAGGTCCTCGCGCAGGAGTTGGCCGACGGTCTCGGGCTACGGGTCAGGGCAGTGGAGAGCGTTGAGGAGCTGGTTCGTGTCAGCGACACGGTGGTGACCTGTACCCCGTCCCGCCAGCCGCTGGTCCGGGCCGAGTGGCTGCACCCCGGCCTCCACATCACCGCGGTCGGGTCGGATGCTCCGGAGAAGCAGGAGCTGGAGGCCGAGGTGTTGGCCAGGGCAGACCTGGTCGCGTGCGACCTGCGCCAGCAGAGCCTGCTCATCGGTGAAGGCCGGACACCGGCTGCTGCAGGGGTCCTGGCCGGTGGCCAGCTGGTCGAACTGGGTGGCATAGTTGCGAGATCCGTAGCCGGTCGCCGTTGCGATGCGGACGTCACGGTCTGCGACCTCACCGGGGTGGGTGTCAGCGACACGGCCATAGCGAGACTGGCCCTGAGCAGGGCCGGGCAGACGACGACGGCCGTCCCGTCGCGCCGGGAGACCAGGTCTGCC
>JAJZWW010000030.1 GCA_021846485.1 Actinomycetes bacterium | reverse complement strand
CGGGCACCCCCCCGGGACCGCCGGCGCCGGGCACCCCGCCGGGACCGCCGGCCCAACCGACCCAGCCGGCCCGGCCGGGACAACCGGCCCGGCCGGGACAACCGGCCCAACCGGGACAACCGGAACGCTGACCGCGACGGGAGTGCGATGGACCGCCCCGGCCAGCCAGGTGGCCGGGTGGAGGGGCGGAGGTGCACGCCACGCCCCTCTGCACCTCGGACCCGAGCTGCGCGTAGCGCCCGTCGAACGCCTCCCCCATGCGGCCAAGGCCCGCTCCGGAGCCCGCCTGCCCCTGTCGCTGTCGACCAACTGGGCGGGCCTCGCCGGCACCGGCACGGGGATCCAGGGCGCAGCAGGGCGCTGGGTCGTCCCAGCGGTCGGAGCCTCGCCGGCGGCGGGGCACTCGGCCACCTGGGTCGGCGTCGACGGCATCGGCAACTCCGACCTGATCCAGACCGGCACCGAACAGGACCCCGGCGGCGGCTACTTCGCCTGGTGGGAGGTCCTGCCGGGGGCCGCGACGGTGATCACCCAGGCCAACGGCCAGCCCGAGCCGGTGGCGCCGGGAGACGCGATCGAGGCGTCGGTGCACGCCTCGACGAGCACCCCCGGTGACTGGAAGATCACCCTCCAGGACCTCACCCAGGGGTGGAGCTTCACCCAGGACGTGCCCTACTCAGGGCCGGGCGACTCGGCCGAGTGGATCGAGGAGGCCCCGACGGTCGGGGGCGCCCAGTCGGTCCCCGCCGACTTCGGCACGGTACACTTCTCCGGCACCTCGGTGCTCACCGACGGTCCCGACGGGACAGCCTGGTACGCGACCGACCTCACGCCGGCCAACGAGATCGCCCTGGTCGACCCGGCGGGCACCGAGCTGCTCGCCGTGCCGACCGCGCCGGCGCCGGCCAGCCCGCCGGCGGGCAGCACCGGGCAGAGCTTCGCGGTCGCCTACCTGAGCGCCCCGGCCGAGCCGACCTCCCCGCGCGCGCAGACCGACGGGGCCGCCACGATCCGGCTCTCCTGGGGGGTCCCGCCGACGAGCGGCGGCTCCGGCCTCGCCGGCTACCGGGTGCAGCTGCTGCAGGGCTGGAGGATCGTGGCGACCGAGACGACCCGCATGCTGGCGGTCCCGGTGCGCACGTCGTCTCTCCATGGGAAAGGTTGGTCGTTCAGGGTGCAGGCGGTCGGTGTCGGCAACCAGGTGTCGCGCTGGACCCTGCCGGTGAGGCTGCCGGCGGTCCCTGCACGCTGACGGGGATCGCCGGGCCGGCCGGCGGGGCCCCGGGGTTGGCGGGCCCCGGCGGGCCGGGGCACACTCGCGACCGTGACCGCAGCCCGTGACCTCGCCGAGGGCTACCACGACGGCTGGCTCGCCGCCCACCCCTTCGCCGCCAGCCAGTACGGCATCCCCGGCCACGACGCCGAGGTGCCCGACGAGAGCGAGGACGCCGACTCCCGCCGGCGATCCGAGGTGGCCGCGGTCCTGGCCGACGCCCGCCGCCTGGAGGGCGCCGACGCGGACGCGGACGACACCGTGACCCTCGGCTGCGTGCTCGCCGCGGCCGAGGCGGAGGTCGCGGCCATCGACATGGCGGCGATCGAGCACTCGGTGACCGCGATGCCGTTCCAGGGGCCGGCCGGCTTCCTCGCCCTCGCGGCGCGCACCCCGCTGCCCGACGCCCGGGCCGCCGAGGACTACCTCACCCGGCTGCGCCGGGCGGGCGACTGGATCGACCAGCACAGCGGACGGCTCCGGGCCGGGGCGGCCAAGGGGCGCCTGCCGGTCGCGCCGCTCGTGGCCGATGCGATCTCCTGGGCCGAAGGGCTGCTCGCCGAGACGGTCCCCGACCCGCTGCGCACCCCCGAGCCCCCGGCGGGCTGGGACCGCGCCGACGCGTGGCGGGCGGAGCGCGACCGGGCGGCGGCCGAGTCGGTCCGCCCCGCCCTCGCCCGCTGGGCGGACACCCTGCGCGACCTCTTGCCCGGCGCCCGCGACGCCGCCCACCCCGGGCTCGTGCACCTGCCCGGCGGGGAGGCCGACTACGCCGCGGCGATCCGCATCCACACCACCCTGGCGCTCACCCCCGAGCAGCTGCACCGCACCGGCCGGGAGGAGGTGGCCCGCCTCGAGCAGCGCTGCGTCGAGCTCGGAGCGACCATCGGGCTCGGCGACCTCGCAGCCGTCCACCGGGCGCTGCGCGCTTCGTCGGCCGCAGCCGACCCGCACTCGGCCCTCGATGCGGCGGCCGCAGCCGTCCGGCGGGCGGAGGGGCGCGCCGGCGAGGTCTTTCCCCAACCCCTCCCCCCACCGTGCACGGTGAGCCCGATGCCGCCGGTCGTCGCCGCCAGCGGGGCCGCCCCCCACTACACCGCCCCCCGTCTCGACGGGAGCCGACCGGGAACCTACTGGTTCAACACCGAGCGGCCGACCGCGGGGACCGGCTGGGACCTGGAGGGCGTGGCGTTCCACGAGGCGGTGCCCGGGCACCACCTGCAGCTGTCGCGCATCCAGCTGCTCGAACACCTGCCCGCCTTCCAGCGCCAGCGGAGCCTCACGGTGTTCTCCGAGGGCTGGGGCCTCTACGCCGAGGCGCTCGCCGAGGAGATAGGCCTGTACTCGAGCACCGAGGCGCTGCTCGGGGCGATGGCCAACGCCTTGATGCGCGGCGCTCGGCTGGTCGTCGACACCGGCATGCACGCCCTCGGCTGGTCCCGCGACGAGGCGCTCGCCTGGTTCGTGGCGCACGTGCCGATGCCCGAGGCGTTCTTGGCCAACGAGATCGACCGCTACATCTTCTGGCCGGGCCAGGCCCTCGCCTACCTGACCGGCAAGCAGGCGATCGCCCGGCTGCGCGACGAGGCCCGCCGGAGCCTCGGCGGGCGCTTCTCGCTGCCGGCGTTCCACTCCGCGGTGCTCGACCACGGCTCCCTGCCGCTCCCGGTGCTCGAGCGCTGGCTCACCACCTGGGCGGCGCCGGCCTGAGCCGGCGAAGACCGGGCGGACCGGGGCGGGGCGGCGCCGGCGGCGTTGGCTACGCTCTGCGTCGCGTGCAGGATCAAGGGGAGGGAGGCCGGGCACTCCGGCGTCGGGCCCGAGGCCGATGACCCGCGGCCCGATGCCGGCGGCGGGCCCGCCGCCAGCACCGCTCGGTGAGGGCTCTCGCCGGCCGTCGGTCTGGGTCGTGGGGTCGCCGTGCCTACACGTCGAGGCGGTGGGCGAGCTGCTCGGCCGCTCCCCGCGGTGGGAGGTCCGCTGCTCGCCGAGCTGCGACCCCGCCGATCCCGGTCCACCGCCGGTCGACGTGGTGGTCGTCGTAGCCACCGAAGGCAACCCTGCAGGTTCCCCCGTCGCGGCCGTCGCCGCGCCCGTCGTGGTGCTCGTCGACGAGGGGCCGGCCTGGGAGCAGCTCCCGGGGGTCGTCGCCGTGCTGGGCCCGGTCACCGACGACCGGCGGCTCGTCGAGGTCGTGGCCGGCCTCGTCTCGGGCGGAGAGCAACCCGCGCCTCGCCTGGTCGCAGGCGGCTAGCTAGGCGTGGCAGGACTTCCGGTTCCTCCACCGGGCAGCCGGGAAGATCCCGCCGACCCGGAAGACTCCGAGAGTCCGGTCGCCGCCCAGTAGGGCGGTAGTTACCCTCCCGAAGGTGGGACACCCGTTGGAGCGCCGAGCTGGCGCCGATGCCTACCGTGGGCCCGACAGACGCCGGCGGGCCGCAGTGACCGATCCTCCGCCCCCCGCCCACCAGCTGCGCCGGGCCCTGGTAGTGCTCACCGCGGCGTCCGCACCCGCCATCGCCGCCCTCTCCCTGCGGGGCAGCGCGGCGGCGGTCGCCAGCCTGGAGCTGCTCGCTGCGGCCCTGCTGGCAGTGGCTGCAGGAGGCGCGGCGATCGTCTCCTGGCGAGCCCGAGGCCACGCCCTCGACGCCTGGGTCGGCGCGGCC
Organism: Actinomycetes bacterium; assembly: GCA_021846485.1. Lineage (GTDB taxonomy): Bacteria > Actinomycetota > Acidimicrobiia > Acidimicrobiales > Palsa-688 > JAKAQB01. Next base: position 10,864 of record JAJZWW010000030.1, on the reverse strand, counting down.
TTGTGCGCGTACGGCGTGCTCCTGGCCATCACCCAGGAAGCATCCCTGCTCGACCCCACCGGCGCCGGGTTCCGGGCGCTCCAGGCGGTCGGCGTGGCTGCTGCCGCCTCGGGGCTGTGGGTCCGCGCGCACCGCGACGAGGAGATCGACGCGGCCGCTCGCCCCGGCGTAGCCGCCGCGGCAGCGACCGCCGGCGGTGTCGCGCTGACCGCCGCGGCCTACCTGGCCGAGCGTCACCACCTGCTGCCGTCCTGGACCACCACGCCGGGAGGTGGCCGGCTGTTCTTGGGCGCCGCCGCCGCCATCTGGCTGGCGGCTGCCGCGGCGGTGGTCACCACCGGCCGGCGCCGCTCGTCCCTGGCGGTGGTGCCAGTCATGATCGGCGCGGCCGAGGCGACCCGCAGTGCCGGCGGCCTGATGTCCGGACGAGGGGAGCTGGCCGGGGCCGCGCTGATCGCGGCTGCCACCTCGCTCGCATTGGTGCACACCGCCGGGACCCTCGGCCGGCTCCTGCGCTACCAGGACCGGCGCGACCTGGGCCTTCGCCTCGACCTGGACCGCATCGACTCCGAGATGCGAGAGCAGCACGCGGCGGTGGCCGACCAGCTCCACGACCTGCGCAACGCCGTGGGGGCGCTGCGCTCCGCCGACACGACGCTGCGCAGGCACGCGGAGCGCCTCGACCCCCGATCGCGGACGGCGCTGGCGGACGCGGTCAGCGCCGAGCTCGCTCGGCTGCAGGTCCTGATCGAGCCAGGACGGCAGGCCAGGGCAGAGGACTTCGACGTGGAGGAGGCGTTGCGTGGGGTGTTGAACGCAGAGCGCGCCGCCGGAGCGGTGGTCGTGGTCGACCTCCGAGGGCTGAGGGCCTACGGGGATCCCGACGCTCTGGCCCAGGTCGTGCAGAACCTCCTGGTCAACTCCCGCCGCTACGCGCCGGGCGCGACAGTCACCCTGACCGGCGCTCCCCGGAGCGGGCACGTCGAGCTGCTCGTCGGGGACACCGGACCGGGCGTCCCCGAGCCGGAGCGGGCCCGGGTGTTCCTGCGAGGGACGCGCGGCTCCACGGCTACCGGCACGGCAGGTGAGGGTCTCGGACTGCACGTCGCTGCCCGGCTCATGGCCGCCTCCGGTGGCAGCCTCCGGATGGTCGACGGTCCCACCCCGGGGGCCTGCTTCCTGCTGGAGCTGCCCGCCCCCGCTGGCCCCGGAGCCGTCGAAGCTCGGCTTCCGCCCACCACCCCCGAACCCGCGCCGGCCCCCGGCCCGCTCGACGTCCCCCCTGAGGCGCGACCGACCCCTGCCCCGCCGACGCTGCTGCGTGAGCCCGACCCGGTCGGCTCCCGGTAGCCTCCTTCGCGTTCGGTGCCCGAGCCGGACGACCAGAGGAGGCGGCATGACCGACGGCCAACGGCGGGCAACGACGACGACCCCTCAGGGCTCGCAGAGGAACGGTGACATCATCCGCCCGGTGAGCGCCGAGACCGCCGAGACCGCCGGGCGGCTCGGGGTGGCAGCCCTCGCCCTCCAAGTGGTCGGCGTCGCCGACGACGCCCCCGCACTGCGCCGCCTCACCGTCCATGATCCCCGACTGGCCGAGCTGCCCTGGCGGCCCGGCCAGGATCTCACCCTCTGCCTGCCCGCCGCAGCTCGCAGCGTGAAGCGCCGCTACACGATCCGTCGGCTCGACCGGGCGAGCTCCACCGCCGAGCTCCTGGTCCTCCTGCACGAGGACGGTCCCGGCGCACGCTGGGCCGCCGGTGTGCGCGCCGGCGACCACCTGGAGGCGGTCGGCCCCCGCGGCAAGATCTGGGCCGACGAGCACGCCGGGTGGCACCTGTTCGTCGGTGACGAAACCTACCTCGCGGCCACTGCGGCGATGGCGGAGTCGCTGCCGGCCGGCACCCGGGCCCTGGTCGTGCTCCAGGTCGGAGACGATGTCGGGCCCCAACCGATCTCGGCCGCCGCCGGGCTGCAGCAGCCGGTGTGGGTGCGGCGCAACCCGCTCGGCGCCGGCGAGCCCGGCGTCGAACTGATCGACGCCCTTGCCGCCCTGGTCTTGCCGGACGGTCTGGGCCACGCCTATGTCGGCGGGGAGCACCATGCCGTCGCTGCAGTGCGCGCTTGTCTGCTCGGCCGTGGCCTGCCGGACGACGCCATCTCCTCCAAGGCCTACTGGCGAGCCGACAAGCCCAACCAGGACCACGGCGAGCCCGAGCGGGATTGACCGGGCGGTCCCGGCAGGCCGCGCCCGCCGGGGTCGCGCCGGCCTCAGCCGCCGGCGGCCACGGGCGCTCCGTAGCGCAGCCGGGTGATCTCCTCCAGGCGGGCGCGGATCGCCGCTCCCGCCGCCTCCGGTGACCGGGTGGCGAGGATCTCGGCGCGAGCCAGCTCGGCCCGCCGGTGGGCGTCGGCGGGGTCCTCCCAGATCCGGCGGAGGATCCGGGCGGCCTCGTCGACGTCGGGCTCGGCCCAGGTCGCCCCGGCCGGGTAAGGGGGGGTGCCGGGCGGCACCTTGCCCAGCCGGTAGGGGACCAGGTAGCTGTTGGCGTCGTGCATGAGCTCCAGGTTGCCGGAGTAGCCGGTGGCCACCACCGGGGTCCCGGCGGCCATCGCCTCGGCGATGGCCAGCCCGAGACCCTCCGAGCGGTGGAGCGACACGTAGACGTCCGCGAGACCGGCGATCGCGGCCGCCCGTACGGCGTCGAAGACCTCGTCGACGAGCACCACGTCGGGCCGGTCGGCGACCATCGCGCTCAGCTCGGCGAGCTGGCGGGGGAACAGGCGCCCGCCGTTCATCGACTTCAGGTACAGCCGTGGTCCCTCCCCCGAGCGGAAGGCCCGGGTGAACGCCTCGACCACCCCCTGCGGGTTCTTTCGCTGCACCTGGGAGTTGAAGTCGAAAGTGTGGGCGATCACGAAGCCAGGCGGCATGGCGATGTCGGCCCTGGTCGCGCCGCCGGCGTCGGCTGTGGGCACCGGCACGGGCACGACGCGCACGGGCCGCTCCGTCACTCGGCGGACCGCGGCGGCGACGAACTCGCTCGCCACCCAGATCTCGTGCACCGTGGTGGCTGCGGAGGCCATCTCGGGGGAGGGCTCCTCGAGCTCCCAGAACCACATGCCGATCAGGTAGCGGTCCCGGAAGGCATCCAGACCGGCCTCCTCCACCACGTTGAGGTAGGAGTCCGGGTTGACGATGACCAGGCTGGTGTCCCACTCGAAGGGCTCGCCCCGGGGGGCGGAGGACGCCGCCTCGAGGCTCCAGTGGCCCCGGGAGCTCCACGTGCTGACCTCCACGCCGGCGGCGAGCGCGGCCCCGACCATGGAGCGGGCCACCTGGCCAAGGCCGAGCGACGCGTCGAGGAAGCCGACCACGTTGAGCCCGCCCCGTAGCGGCGCCCGGCGCGGGCTCCCCGGCGCCCTCGGGACCGCGGCCTCCCGGGAGGGCGGGCCGCTCGCCTCCGGCACCCCCTCGCCGGACCCCGCTACGGGGCGGGGGAGAACGGGGTTCCCTCGCCCGAGCCGGTGATCCCAGCGGTCGGTCAGGCGGATGCGGTTGGCCGACAGCCGGCTCCAGCGCTCGGGTCCGGAGGCGGACTCGTGGTGGACGACCACCGCCGACGGCTCGTAGGCCACCACCCAGCCCACCGCGCGCAGCGCGAGGCAGAGGTCGACGTCCTCGTTACCGTTCCAGTAGCCCTCGTCGAGCCCGCCCACCGCTGCGAGAGCTTCGGCACGCACCGCCAGGCACGCCCCGCTGACCGCCGCCACGTCGGCCGGCTCGGCACCGGGACCGTCGGCCATGAGCACCCCGTCGAGGAGTCCGGCCTGCTCGTCGCGGCGCAGCGCGATCCCCCGGTGCTGCAGCCTCCCGTCGGGGTACACCAGGCGGGCACCGACCGCGGCGACCTCGGGACGGCACCCGAGCACGCCGAGCAGGGCGCCGAGCCACCCCGCCCGGACCTCGGTGTCGTTGTTGAGCAGCACCACCACCGGGGCGTGCGCCAGCCGGGCCCCCTGGTTACAAGCCCGGGCGAAGCCCAGGTTGGTGGCGTTGCGGACGACGGTCACGTCCCCACCGAGGGTCTCCAGCAGCTCGGGGGTGGCGTCGGTGGAGCCGTTGTCCACGACGACGACCTCGAAGTCGGCTCCCGCCTCCACGCCCGCGAGCGACTCCAGGCAGCGCCGGGTGACGGCCACCTGGTCGAGCGCCGGGATGACGATCGAGGCCGCCGGTCGCGCGCCCCTTCCGTCCCCTGCCGGGCCGGTCACCGCGGTCGGGAGCCGCTCGGCGACGGCGACCATGTTGAGCCCGCCGTCGTTGGTGACGACCCGGAACCCGGCCCGGCCGAGGGTCCCGGCCAGCAGCTCGGGGGTCCAGCCGCTGTGGTGGGCGTCCCACTCACCGGACGGGCCGAAGCGGTGGGCGCCGTAGAGGTTGCGGATCACCTCCTCGGGCGCCACCCCTTCGAGCAGCCACCGGGACAGCGCCGCCAGGTTGGGGACCCGGACCACCAGCCGCCCGTAGGGGGCGAGCACCCGGGACCACTCGGCGAGGATGCGAGGCACGTCCCAGGTGCTGAAGTGCTCGAGCAGGTCGAGGGCCATCAGCTCCCGGGCGGCGCCGTCGGGGAACGGGAGGCGCCCGGCGTCGGCGACCACGTCGCTCACGTCGGACCGGAGGTCCACGTTGATCCAGCCGTCCCGGCGGTCGTCCCCACACCCGACGTTGAGGGCCACCCGCTCCGCCCCTGCGTCGCGGCCGACGAGCACCTCGGCCAGCCGCGGGGCCAGGCGGGCGACCTCGCCGAGGGCTGCGGGGTCTCCCCCCAGGGACTCGAGGCGGCGGCGGGCCGGGGCGACCGCTCGATGGTCCCCAAAGCTGCCGAAGGCGGCCGACGCCGCCCGCAGGCCGACGATCGCCTCGACCGCCGGGTCGTCGGCGATCGACAGGAGCGGGCAGTGCTCCGCAAGCCCTGCCCGGCGCAGCCGGCCCGACCAGGCGAGGGCCCGAGCCACCGGGAGGCGGGGAGCCACCCGGGCGGCGGCGGCCAGCGGCTCGAGGGCGTCGGTGAACCGGCGGGCGAGGGCGTCGAGGATCGCGTCGGCGACCGGTAGGGGCAGCTGGAGGCACTGCCCGCAGATCCCCCCGAGGCTGGAGACGGGCACGGCGGCGGCGATCTCCGCCGGGTCGCGGCCGGCGTCGAGCAGCCAACCGGCCAGCTCGCCGGCGTGCAGGTCGAGGACCCCGAAGCGGCGGACGACGTCGAGGACCAGGTCGGCGGCCTCCCCCGGGCGGCCGAGGCGGGCGAGGGAGCCGCCTCGCAGCGCAGCGACGGTGTGCGGGCCGTAGTCGAAGCCGTCCTCGTCGGCTCCCGCCTCGGTGACCGACGCGAGCAGGCGGAGCCCCTCCTCCACCTCCCCGAGGGCTATCCGGCAGCGACCCTCGGCGATGTCCGCCAGAGCGGCCGTCTCGGTGATCTCCCTCAGCTCCTCGGCTGCACGGAGGGCCTCATCGGGGCGCTCCAGGGCGAGCAGGACGTCGACTTCGACCCGCAGGGCGGTGCGCCTCACCGTCGGGTTGTCGGTGGTCGCGGCCGCCTCGGCGAGCGCCTCCAGCGCTTCCTCGTAGCGGCCGGCGGCCATACGGCTGCGGCCGAGGTTCATGAGGGCGTAGGGGCGGTCGTGGGCGTCGGCGGCGACCTCGGCCTCCGCGAGGCGGAGGTTGCGCTCCGCCTTGTGCCGGGAGCGGTAGATCTCGTCGAGGTAACCGCGGTGGACCACGTGGACGTCGGCCAGCTTGGCCATGGTCGGGAACTCGGGGCGGTCACGGCGCAGGACCTGCTCGTGCAGCCGCCCCATCCAGTGTCCGACGTCCCGGCGGAACACCCGGCAGGCGGAGTGCACGCTGCGGGCACCGAGCCCGCTGCCGTGCAGGTTCTCGATGCGCACCACGTATCCCTCCACCTCGTCCCACTCCCCGGCCAGGCGGTCCCGGAACGTGGCGAGATCGCCGGAGAGGACCTCGTCGGCGTCGAGCCAGAGGACCCAGCGCCCGGTGCAGGCCTCTAGCGCGGCGTTGCGGGCCCGGGAGAAGTCGTCGTCCCAGTAGCCGCGCAGCACCTGCGCGCCGAGGCGGGCGGCCACCTCGACGGTGTCGTCGGCCGAGCCGGTGTCGTAGACGACGACCTGGTCGACGAACCCCCGGGCCGACTCCACGCAGGTCTCCAGGAGGTCGGCCTCGTCCCGGACGATCATGCACAGCGACACGAGGGGACCCTCCGGCCCGCCGACCCCGGCGCTACCCGGCCCTGCCGGCCCGGCCGCCACCGGAGGGGACAGCCGGTGCTTGGAGAGGAAGCGGTCACGGTTGGCGAGCTCGGCTGCCGCCCAGTCGACCGCGTTGGCCTCGAAGCTGGCGTGCCCCCAGTGGTGGACGAAGGCACGGTGGCAGACCAGCAGGAGCCAACCGTCCTCCCGGAGGCGCCGGCAGAGGTCGTCGTCCTCGTAGCCGCCGCCCTCGAAGCCGATGTCGAAGCCGCCTACGTCGCGAAACGACCTGGCACGGACCGCCAGGCAGAACCCGACGAGCCGCTCCACCTCCTCCACCGCCGGGCCGGGCGTCGCCGCCAGAGCGGCGGCGAGGCGCGCCTGGGAGCCGAGGTCTCCCGGGTGGTAGTCGGCACCGGCCAGGAGCTGCGGGCCGGACACGAAGTTGGACCGGGGCCCCGTGGCCCCCACCCGGGGGTCGGCGAGCGGCTCGAGCAGGACCTCCAGCCAGCCCGGGGTGACCAGGGTGTCGCTGTTCAAGAACACCAGCACCTCCCCGGAGGCCACCGACGCCCCCTGGTCGGCGCCGCCGGCGAAGCCGAGGTTCACCTCGTTGCGCAACAGTCTCACCTGCGGGTGGCGGCCGAAGGCCTCGAGGCCGTCGGGGGTCGCGTCGCTGGAGGCGTTGTCGACGACGACCACCTCGTCGCGGGGCGCGAGGGTCGGCAGCACCGAGTCGAGGCACGCCCGGGTGCGTTCCCAGGCGTTCCAGGCCAGGACGACGACGCTGGCAGTGGGGCGGGTCATGGACTGGACATCGGTGTCCCGGGGCCCGCGGATGAGCGCGCCCGCACCCAGCGTCGCTCCGGGCACGTCGACGGCGGTACCGAGAGGTGGTGGCGGAAAAGGCGGACGCCAAGGCCTAAAGCAGCCCTTCCGGGGGCCCGTTGGTGATGGCCGGAGCCAGGACGGCTCCTCCGGTCCGCCCGGACGCCTCGTGAAGGAGCACCCCTCGCCATGATCTCGATCAACGGCAACGTCGCCGCCCTCGACGCCTACAACAACTTGAACAGCACCGAGAACAGCCTGCAGACCACGGTGTCCCAGCTGAGCTCCGGGCTGCAGATCCAGACGGCGGCGGACAACGCCTCCGGCTACGTCATCTCCCAGTACCTGCAGTCCCAGTCCAACGGCTCCAACGCGGCCATCGCCAACGCCCAGAACGCGACCGGCATGCTGCAGATCGCCCAGGGCGCCATGAACCAGGAGATGCAGATCCTGCAGCAGATGAACACGCTGGCCACCCAGTCGGCCAACGGCACCAACGACAGTGCCGCCCTCGCCGCCAACCAGCAGCAGTTCTCCGCCCTGCAGAACCAGCTGACCCAGATCGCCCAGACGACCCAGTACGGGCAGGTCAACCTGCTCGGGGGGACCTCCACCGCCGGGACGTTCTGAGCAGTCACTCCTCCTCGGACCCGGTGGGGGCGGCTCGGCCGCCCCCACCACCCCCGCCCGCCGCCAGCACCCCCCGGAGCCCTGCCGTGTCGTTCGTGTCGAGCACCTCGCCGTCGTCGACGTACTACTCGCCCTACTCGCCGACCATCTCCTTCCAGGGCCTCGAGTCGGGGCTCAACACCTCCTCCATCGTCAACGCCCTGATGGCCCAGTACAGCCAGCCGCTGGTCGACCTGCAGTCCCAGCAGAAGACCGACCAGAGGCAGATCTCCTCCTACCAGACGATCAGCGCCGACCTGCAGTCCCTCTATCGCGCGGCCGAGGCGCTGAGCGCCCCCGGGGCGCTCAGCGGGTCGGTGTCGGCCAGCTCGTCGGACCCCGCCGTCGCTACCGCCACCGTCGGGTCGGGGGCGACTGCCGGCTCGGCGACCTTCGTCGTGGACCGCCTCGCGCAGGCCTCCGCGTACGTGTCGAGCGGCACCGTCGCCTCCACCAGCGACGTGGTGTCCGGACCCGACCTGCTCGTCGGGGTGGGTGGCCAGGCCCTCGGCATCTCCACGCTGTCGGCGGGGAGCGGCCTGGCCACCGGGAGCCACAGCATCGACGTCACCCAGGCGTCGGCCGGGGCGACGATCACCGGCAGCGGCGCTCCGGCGTCGACCACCACGATCGGCTCGACCAACGACCAGGTCTCGGTGAGCCTCGACGGGGCCAGCGCGGTGACCTACACCCTCGCCTCCGGGACCTACACGCCGAGCCAGCTCGCCGCCGCGCTGGCCTCGGCCTCGGGGGGGACGCTCAGCGCGTCGGTGGACAGCGCCGGCAACCTGGTGGTGTCGACCACCGAGCAGGGGTCCCACGCGACGCTGTCGATCACCGGCGGCAGTGCCCTCGGTAGCCTCGGGCTGACCACCTCGACGTCCGCGGCGACCGGCACCGACGCGATCGTCAACGTCGACGGGACGTCCAACACCGTGAGCGACATCGCCGGCTCGGGCACCACCCAGCTCACCTTGAGCTCGGGCACCGGAGGCAGCGTCGATCTCGGCGTCACCGGGGGGCTCTCCCTCGGGTCGATGAAGGCCGACTACCTCTCGACCCAGGGCGGCTCCCTGGCCGGGGTCGTCCAGGCGATCAACGGCTCGGGCCTGGCGGTGAGCGCCACCGCCGTCCAGGTGGCCTCCGGCGGCTACGCCCTGGAGATCTCCTCGCAGAAGACCGGCACCACCGGCTCCGTGACCCTCGACCCCACGGCCTTCGGGTCCTCCCCCCTCGGCAACCTGGATCTCGCCACCGCAGCCCAAGACGCCCAGGTCTCCGTCGGAGGAGCCGGCGGGCCGGAGCTCACCTCGTCGAGCAACACGGTCACTGGGCTCGTGCCGGGGGTGAGCGTCGATCTCCTCTCGGCCAGTACGTCGCCGGTCACGGTGAGCGTGACCCCCGACGGCTCGGTCGTCGCCCCCAAGGTCAAGGCACTGGTCGACGCGGCCAACAAGGTGCTGGGCGACATCGCCACCTCCACCGCCTACGACGCCAGGACCAAGACGGCCGGTCCGCTCAACGGCCAGTACGGCCTCACTGCCCTCGCCGACCGGGTCCTCGCCACCGTGAGCCAGGCGCTCGGAGTCTCCTCGCTGGGCGCCAGCGCCCAGGCCGCCGGGGTCGGCCTCACCTCCACCGGGACCCTCACCTTCGACCAGTCGGCCTTCGACTCCGCTTACAACGCCAATCCCTCGGCGGTGGCTTCGCTGCTGACCCAGGCCGGGAGCTTCTCCCCGTCGTCGTCGGCCTACGCCGGCCAGGTGAGCCTGGTCGCCGCGACCGACGCCACCGCCCCCGGCAGCTACGCCGTCTCGATCACCCACGCCGCGACCCAGGCCCTCGACTCCGGCACGGTCGGGTTCTCCTCGTCGTCGTCGACGCTCGGCTCCTCGGGCTCCTACACGGTCACCGCCGGTTCGTCGAGCGCGACGGTGTCGTTGAGCTCCACCGAGACCCTGTCGCAGGCCGTGACCGCGATGGACGCCGCTTTCGCCCACGCCGGCATGGACCTGTCCGCCGAGGTGACCAACAACTCGAGCGGTCAGGCGACCCTGAGCATCGTCTCGTCCGCGTACGGGTCGGCGCAGAGCTTCACGGTGAGCGCCGGGGCCTCCGACCCGCTCGGCCTGGCCTCCGCCAGCGCCTTCACCGGCTCCGACGTCGCCGGCAGCATCGACGGGGTCGCCGCCACCGGCAACGGCCAGTACCTGAGCGCGCCGTCGAGCGACCCGACCCTCGCCGGCCTGACCTTGCAGGTCACCACCCCGTCGGTCGGCGGGGCGACGACGATCGGGACCTTCACCTACGCGCCCGGGATGGCCCAGTCGCTCGCGACCCTGGCCCACTCGGCGACCACCGGGCCGGGCGGAGTCGTCGCTGCCGCGGTCGCCGGGCTGCAGGCCGACACCCAGGACCTCTCGTCGCAGATCAGCGTCGAGCAGCAGGTGGTCGACCAGGAGAGGGCGATGCTCCAACAGGAGTTCACCCACCTGGAGACCTCGCTGGCCCAGCTGAAGAGCCAGGGGTCCGCTCTCACCTCCGCCCTGTCCTCGGGCGGGATACCCCAAGGAGGCTGACATGGCTCCCACCGCCGGCGCCGAAACCTACCGGACGCTCGCCGCCGAGACGGCCAGCGGGCCGCAGCTGCTCGTCATGCTCTACGAGCGCCTGACCGGCGACGTGGCAGCCGGCGCGGACGCCATCGACGCCGGGGACGACCTCTTCGTCGCCTCGCAGGCGCTGATCCACGCCCAGCAGATCATCCAGGTTCTGCGAGCCGCCTTGGACCCCGAGGGCATCGCCGGCGCCACCCAGCTGCTCGCGATCTACGACTTCGTCGAGCGGGAGCTGGTGCAAGCCAACCTTCGCAAGGAGGCGGGCAGGGCCCGGGCGTGCCTGCAGGTGCTCGAACCACTCCGCCGGGCGTGGAGCGAAGCGGTCGAGGAGGTGGGACGTGGAATGGGTGCCGTGGCTTGAGCAGGCCGAGCAGGCCGCGTCGGCTGCCGCCGCGGAGGCCGGCGGCCCCCCCGGCGTCCCGGAGCGTTCGTCGGCGGACCACCTCCCAGCCGATCCCCCCAGCCCCCCCCCCCCC
>JAJZWW010000029.1 GCA_021846485.1 Actinomycetes bacterium | reverse complement strand
GGTTACATTGCGCGGATGGCCCGGGCCGGCACGATCGAAGCCCTCGACTCCGACTACGCGCGCACCGCGACCCTGAAGGGGCTCCGTCGGAGCCAGGTCCTGCGTCGGCACGTCCTTCGGCTCTCGCTGCTGCCGACCATCACGGTCATCGCGACGCAGACCGGCTACCTCATCGGCGGGCTCGTCGTGGTCGAGACGCTCTTCAACTATCCGGGTATCGGCCGGCTCATCTACAACGCGGCGCTCGACAAGGACTTCCCGATGCTCGAAGCAGGGGTCATGGTCATCGGCATCGTGTACCTGGCGGCCACCCTCGTCGCCGACGTGCTCTACACGCTCCTCAACCCTCGCCTGCGCCTGCAGGGCGCCGACTGATGGCGACCACCGGGACCGGGGGCCGGGCGGGCCCGGAGATCGACGGGGGCCGCCGGCCCGGCGGCGCCGGGTCTCCCGAGGTGGTCGACCCCCTGGTGACCCTCGCGCTCCCCGACCACGAGCTGGCCAGCAGCGGGGCGATGGCGGTGTCGGCCGGGAGGATCCGCCGCGAGCAGCTCGGCCTGCTGGTGCGGTCGAAGACCTTCCTCGCCGGCTCGGCCATCCTGTTGTTCTGGATCGTCTGCGCGGTCTTCGGCGGGTTCTTCCGGCCGTACAACCCCGACGCGCAGAACCTGTTGGCGATCAACCAGGCGCCATCGCTGACCCACCTCTTCGGCACCGACAACCTGGGACGCGACGTGTTGTCGCGGGTGATCCTCGGCTCCCGCCAGATCCTCATCGTCGCGCCTTGCGCGGCGCTGCTCGGCACCGTGCTCGGCTCGGCGCTCGGGCTGGTGCAGGGCTACTACCGGGGCTGGGTGGACAGCACCACCGGCCGGGTCGTCGATGCCTTCCTGGCGCTGCCGATCGTGATCATCGCCTTCTTGATCATCGTCGCCGCCGGGCCGTCGGTGCCCACGCTGATCGTCGTCATCGGTTTCGCCTTCGGGCTGGTGATCTCCCGGACGGTGCGCACCGCGGTGCTCCAGGAGCGCGAGCTGGACTACGTCGCCGCGGCCCGGCTGCGCGGGGAGGGGGCGGCCCACACGATGTTCGTGGAGATCCTGCCCAATGTCCTCGGGCCGATCATCGTCGAGTTCACCGTGCGCCTCGGATATGCCATATTCACCGTGGCGACGCTGTCGTTCCTCGGGTTCGGCATACAGCCGCCCACCCCCGACTGGGGGGCCGACATATTCGCCACCTACAACTACCTGTCCGCCGGCTACTGGTGGGAGACGGTGTTCCCCGCCCTGGCCATCGCCTCGCTGATCATCTCGATAAACCTGATCGGCGACTCCGTGGAATCGGTGATCATCGAATGACCCGCACCATCCGATGACCCGCACCATTCGATGACCCTCGCGGAGGCTGTTGCGCCGACCACCTCCGAGGCGGGCGACGCCCTGGTGGTCAGCCACCTCGACGTGGCCTACCGGGTCCGGGGAAAGGATCGCCTCACCCTGCGGGACGTCAGTTTCCGCATCGGGGCCCACGAGTCGTTCGGGTTGGTGGGCGAGTCGGGCTGCGGGAAGTCCACGACCGTCCAGGCGATCACCCGCTACCTGCCCCGCAACGGCTCGGTGACCGGAGGGTCGATCACCGTCGCCGGCCGGGACCTGATGGGCATGGGCGCCGAGGAGCTGCGCCGCCTGCGCTCGCGATCGGTGTCGGTCGTCTACCAGGAGCCGGGCCGGGCGCTGAACCCGTCGATGCGCATCGGTCGGCAGGTCGCCGAGGTGTTCCGGGTGCTCGGCTGCGACCGGGGCGAGTCGATGGACCGGGCGGAGGAGGCGTTGCGCCGGGTGCAGATCGCCGATCCTGCCCGGGTGATGGGCGCCTACCCGCACCAGCTGTCGGGCGGGATGCTCCAGCGGGCGGTGATCGCCATGGCGGTGGCGGTAGAGCCCGCCCTGCTCGTGCTCGACGAGCCGACCACCGCGCTCGACGCCACCGTCGAGGCCGAGGTTCTCGACCTGGTCGCCGGGCTGCGCGAGCAGGTCGACACGGCGGTGCTGTTCATCAGCCACAACCTGGCGGTCATCGCCCGGATGTGCGACCGGGTGGGGGTCATGTACGCCGGCGAGATCGTCGAGGGGGGCCGAGCCCGGCAGGTCTTCGACGACCCCCGGCACCCCTACACAGTCGGGCTGTTGCGCTGCGTCCCCCGCCGGGGGCAACGCAAGGACCACGCCCGGTTGGACACCATCCCCGGGTTCCTGCCCGGCCCCGGCGAGGTGCCTGCCGGGTGCGTGTTCGCCTCGCGCTGCCCCCTCGCCGACGACCGCTGCCGGGAGGAGACGCCGTCGATGGGAGAGGTCGCCGGCAGCCACCGCGCGGCCTGCTTCAAGCCCGACGAGGCCCCCTCGATCCCCCGCTCCACCCCCGAGGAGCTCCCCGTGCGCTCCGGGGGGACCTCTCCCGAGCCGGTCATCCGCCTCGAGCACGTCTCCAAGACCTACACCGGCCGGGGCGACCCGGTGAAGGCCCTCGTCGAGGTGGACCTCGTCCTCTATCCCGGGGAGACCCTGGGGGTCGTAGGGGAGTCCGGGTGCGGCAAGACGACCCTGGCCCGGCTGCTGCTCGGGCTCACCTCTCCCGACCAGGGGTCCAGGATGACCCTCCGCGGCGCCGACCTGGCCCCGGTTGCCGCCCGGCGCAGTCGCGAGGAGCTGCGCGCCCTGCAGATCGTGTTCCAGAACCCCGACTCGGCCCTCAACCGGCGCCACAGCGTCCGCCACATCGTCGGGCGGGTCCTCACCAAGCTGGCCGGCCTCGCCGGGGAGCGCAAGGAGCGACGCCTGGTCGACATCGTCCGCTCGGTCCGCATGGAGCCCCGGCACCTCCCGATGCGTCCCGCGCAGCTCTCCGGAGGGCTGAAGCAGCGGGTCGCGATCGCCCGGGCGTTCGCCGGCGAGCCGGCGGTGCTGGTCTGCGACGAACCGACCTCCGCGCTCGACGTGTCGGTCCAGGCGGCGATCCTCAACCTGCTCGTCGACCTGCAGAGCCGTGAGCAGGTCACCTACGTGTTCATATCCCACGACCTCGGCGTGGTGCGCTACCTGGCGGATCGCATCGTGGTGCTCTACCTCGGACGGGTGATGGAGTACGGCCCGGCCGAATCGGTCTTCGCCGGCCCGCACCACCCATACACCGAGGCGCTGCTCTCCGCGGTCCCGACCCTCGACGGCACCGGCCGGGAGCGCATCCGCCTGGAAGGGGAGATCCCGAGCCCGGCCCACCCACCGGCGGGGTGCGTGTTCCACACCCGCTGCCCTCGCCGGCTCGTCGACGGCACCTGCGAGAGCGTGGAGCCCCCCCTGCGGGAGGTCTCCCCGGGCAAGCTGCTGCGCTGCCACCTGCCACTCGAGGCGCTGGGCCGGCTGGAGCCGGGCGGGGGGGAGCTGGGCGGGCCCGAGCCGCCGGGCCGGCGAGAGGCCCCGGCCGGCGGGCAGCAAGGTGGTGGGGGCGGCGTCCCAGCCGGAGAGGGTGGGCTGGAGGGTTAGGACCTTCCGGCAATGACTTGGACGGCGCTACCAGCTTTGGCCGTGTCGGCCCACAGTTCTCGGCCTTCGGCTGTCCAAGTGAGGTCCTGGTCCCACCTGGTCCTCACCTACTCCAGTCCACAGTCTAGTCCAGTTGCCGCTCGGGTCCTGAGCTCAGCCGGGTCAGCCTCTGGCCGGGCCGACGCCTGGCTGGGCCACCGGCCCCCGGCTCCGCCACGGGTTGGCCGGGAAGGGGTCAGCCGGGGACGGGGATCTGCCCGGTCGGGGTCCGGTCGGTCGGAGGGTGCAGCTCGACGGCCGGCAGGTCTCCCGGCACAGCCGGGGCGGGGACCGTCGGTGCCACCGGTACCGCACGCGACGGCCGGCGGAGTCGTCTGTGGGAGCGGGTGCCAGCCGGCGAGGTGACCCAGGCGGCGCGGACCAGCCAGGCGGCCACCGCGGCCACGACGAGGGTGGCTGCGGCGTAGGCGGTGCGGGCGTCGAAGGCGGTCTTCAATGCGCCGGCGGCTACCGTGGCGATCACCGTGGCGACCGCCCACAACCCGTTGAGGAGCCCGAGGACGGTGCTCGTCCCCGGGCCCCCCTCCTCGCGATCCCCGGTGGCCAGCGCGTAGGCGACCGTGCCGGTCACCGCTCGGGGTAGGACTGTCGCCAGGTAGGCGGCTACCACCCAGCCGGTGGTGTTGCCGACCAGCGCGGGGACCAGCGCCACCGCCAAGATGGCCGCCATCCCCGCGTTGGTCCTCAGGTTGGTGACCCGCGGACCGAGGTGGACCGAGAGGGCGCTCACGACGATGTAGACGACCGCGCCCGCCGACAGGGCCAGGCCGATCGTCTGGCTGGAGCGGCCGGCTGAGTGCAGCTGCAGCGGCACCAGGAGTTGCATCAAGGCGCTTGTCCCCCCGCTCAGTGCGAGGGTCAGCGCCCCGGCGAGCACGTTGGGGCGGCGCAAGGTCCGAAGCGTCGAGACGCGTCCAGCGACCGGCCCGGGCTGCTGGACCTCGCCCTTGCGACAGCTCACGGGGCCGGGCTCCCGCTCCCTCGAGGGCGTGGCGACGAGGGCGGCGGCGACCGCAGCGGTGACCGCCCCGGCGACCGCGAAGGGCACGGAGAAGCCGAACCTGCTCGCCAGCACGCCAGCGAGCGTCGGCCCTACTGTCGAGCCGATCGCCGACGCGGTCACCGTGGCCCCCATCCGGCGGGACGATCCTCCCGGCTGCAGGCCCGACAACCAGGCGAGCCCGGTGGTCCAGAGGGCCCCGTAGCCGATCCCGAACAGCAGCCGGCCGACGACCAGCACCGGCAGCGACGGGATGCCCTGGGCGAAGACCGAGAGGGCCAGGACCACCCCTCCCGCAAGGGTCACTCGCCGGCTGCCCAGCCGGTCCCCGAGCAGCCCGACGGGCGCCGAGGTCACGAGCATCGCCACGCTGGGCAGGGTGAGCACCCAGGCGAGCTCCGACGCCCGCAGCCCGTAGCGGTGAGCCACCACCGGCAGCAGCGGGACGATCGTGGTCTGCGAGACCGCGGTGACGAAGATCAGCGCGTAGACGAGGAAGCTCACCCGACGGATCGAGCGTCTGCCAGGAGGCGCCGTCGGCGTGGGGACGCTCCCCGTGGGCACTGCGGTCCGACCAAGCGACACCTGAAGGTTCTCCTCGTTGAGCCTCTCCAAAATGAAGGATACCCGGACGCGTATCCTCGGATCATGGAAAGATCATGGTCACAACGATCAACGGTATCGATCACGGCGCTGGGGGTGCACGGATCGTTGGGGGTGGGTGGCGACGAGGATCCCCCGAGCGGACCGCTCGACGGCCGGGTCGGGCTGCGGGAGCTGCGGGCGCTCGTGGCGGTGGCCGACACCGGCTCGTTCCGTCGGGCGGCAGAGCGCCTCGGCTACACCCAGTCGGCCGTGTCCCACCAGATCGCGGTGCTCGAAGCGGCGCTCGGCGCGCCGCTGTTCACCCGCCCGGGAGGCCGGGCCGCGGTCGCCCTGACCCCTGCGGGCGAGGCGGCCAACCGCCACGCCCGGCGGGCGCTCGGCGCGGTCGACGCCCTGGCGGCCGAGGTCCGCGCCTCGAGCCGTCCCGGTCCTGCCCGCATCCGGGTAGGGGCGTTCCACACCGCAGTCGCCGAGCTGCTCCCCGCCGCCCTCCGGGCCTTCGCCGAGGAGCGTCCCGGCGTGGACGTAGTCCTCAGCGAGACCACCGAGAGCCAGGACCTGATCGCCCTCCTGGCACGGGGCGATCTCGACCTGGCCTTCGTCCTCAACCCCCCGCCCGACGAGCGGGTCGAGACCGTGCCGCTGGTCGAGGACCCCTGGGTGATCCTCACTCCGCGGGACGATCCGGTCGCCGAGGACCCCCACCCGAGCTTCGACGTGCTCGACGGCGCCCGCCTGGTGGCGTGGAGCCTCAAGTGGCGCACTCAGGTCGAGTTGGAGGAGATCCTTGCCCGTCGGGGCATCCACCCGCGTGTCGTCTACCGCACCGACGACAACCTGGCGCTGCAGCGGTTGGTGGCCGTCGGCCTCGGGCACGCGTGCGTCGGGAGGCTCGCGGCCCGCAACACCGTCGACCGCCGGCTGACCTGGCTCATGCCGCGCGAGTCGCTCACCCGCCGCCAGCTCGCCTTGTGCTACCCCCGCCAGCGGGAGGTCTCGGGCAGCGTCATGGCCCTCGTCGCCGCAGTCCGCGCCCAGGCGGGGGCTCGCGACTGACGCTGACCGCCGGTCCCGGGTCGCGGGCCGGCCCGCGCCCTGTCGGGCGACCAGTAGTGTCTGCGCCGCCGCCCGCCCGGAGCCCCCGGTCGGCGGGAGCGGGGAGGCTGCGGCGCCATGCGCATCATCGACGTCGAGACGGTCGTGGTGGGCGTCCCACCGCCGCACTTCGGAGGTCGTTACTGGATCTTCGTGCGACTGACGACCGACTCGGGGATCCAGGGCCTCGGCGAGGTCTACGGCGTCCCGTTCCACCCCGAAGTGGTGCGGGCGATGGTCGCCGACGTCGCCGACCGGTCGGTCGTCGGCGCCGACCCCTTTGCGGTCGAGCGGTTGTGGCGGGAGGTCTACTCGCGGGGTTTCACCCAGCGCCCCGACACCTCCGTGGTGGCCGTCCTGGCAGGGATCGAGACCGCCTGCTACGACATCATGGGCAAGGAGACCGGCCGGCCGGTCCACGACCTGCTCGGCGGGCGGGTGCGCGACGCGCTCCGCTCCTACACCTACATCTACCCGGCGCCCGGCGAGGACGACAGCGTCTACACCGACGCCTCCCTGGCGGCCGAGAGGGCCGCGGAGTACGCCGCAGCGGGCTTCAGCGCAGTCAAGTTCGACCCACTGGCCTGGTACTCGGCGCTCGATCCCCGCCAGCTCGCCACCCGCAGCGTCGAGGCGGTCGCCGCATACGTGGGCCGCGTGCGCGAAGCGGTGGGCGGGGGTGTCGATCTACTGATCGGCACCCACGGTCAGATGACCCCGGCTGCGGCGATCAGGCTCGCACGGGCGGTCGAAGCCTTCGACCCGCTCTGGCTCGAGGAGCCAGTGCCACCCGAGATGCCCGAGCAGATGGCGCTGGTGGCCCGGGCCACCTCGGTGCCGATCGCCACCGGCGAGCGGCTGTCCACCAAGTACGAGCTCGCCCGGGTGCTCGAGTGCCGCGCGGCGGCAGTGGTGCAGATGGCGGTCGGCCGGGTCGGCGGCGTCCTCGAGTCGAAGAAGATCGCCGCCGCGGCCGAGACCCACTACGTCGATGTCGCCCCCCATCTCTACGCCGGGCCGGTCGAGGCCGCGGCCAACATCCACCTGGCAGCTGCCACCCCCAACTTCTTGATCCAAGAGAGCATCGAGACCATGAACGGGTTCGCCGCCGAGATCCTCCGCCGCCCCCTCCAATGGGAGTCTGGTTTCCTGCTCGTGCCGGAAGGGCCCGGCCTCGGCGTCGAGCTGGACGAGGACGCGGTCGGCCGCCACCCCTACGAGGGCCGTGAGCTGCACCTGGAGATGGGGAGTCGTGAAGAGTGGAGCCGGTCGTGAGGGCCGCGGTCTGCCGCGGCTTCGGCGAGCCGCTGGGAGTCGAGGACCTCGAGCTGGCCGGCCCCGGACCCGACGAGCTCCGCATCGAAGTCGTCGCGTGCGCCGTTTGCCACAGCGACGTCACCTTCGCCGACGGGGCCTGGGGCGGCGACCTCCCGGCGGTGTACGGCCACGAGGCGGCCGGACGGGTGGCCGAGGTCGGCGCTGGGGTGACCTCGGTGTCGCCGGGCGACCCGGTCGTCGTCACCCTCGTCCGCTCGTGCGGGACGTGCTGGTCCTGCCGACGGGGTGAGCCGGTGTTCTGCACCACGAGCTTCCGCCTGGACGAGCACAGCCCGCTCAGGGACGGGGCCGGGGTCGCGGTCGGCCACGGACTGCGCACCGCAGCGTTCGCCGAGGAGGCGGTGGTCCACGTTTCCCAGGTGGCGACGCTGCCCGAGGACCTGCCCCTCCACGCCGCGTCGCTCCTCGCCTGCGGAGTGATCACCGGCGTCGGAGCGGTGCTCAACACCGCCAGGGTCGAGCCGGGCAGCACGGTGGTGGTGATCGGCGTCGGCGGGGTGGGGGTCAACGCGCTCCAGGGCGCGCGCATCGCCGGAGCGGAGCGGATCGTTGCCGTCGACCTGGTGGAGGACAAGCTGGCGTTGGCCGGGCGTTTCGGCGCCACCGACACCGTCGCCGCCGGCTCGGTCGACGTCGTCGAAGCGGTGCGCGAGATGACCGCCGGCCGGGGAGCGGACTACGTGTTCGCCTCCGTCGGCTCCGGGTCGGTGATGGCGCAGGCCGTGTCTCTGTGCCGGCGGGGTGGGACGGCGGTGATGGTGGGCATCCCCGGCAACGGCGCTCGCTTGGACCTCGACGCCGTTGCCATTCCCAACGACGGTCTACGGGTACTCGGCTCGAAGATGGGATCGGCCCGCCCGTCCGAGGACATCCCCCGGATGATCGGGCACTGGTCCCGCGGTGAGCTGCTGCTCGAAGAGCTGATCTCCAGTCGCCACCCCCTGGAGGGCATCGACGACGCCTTCGCCGAGGTCCGCCACGGCGAAGCCCTGCGCAGCGTCGTGTTGCCTTCGCAGCACTGATGGGACGCAGGAGCACGCTCCTCCTGTGTGAGAGGCCCAGACGGTGCGATTGGCTACACGTCGCTCCCGACGGCCTGCACGCCCCCGGGGCTCCGCTTCGGGGACAGCAGAGTGATGGCCCTCATGGCCGCCACCGTCGGCTTCACCCATCTGATAGCCGGCTTCGACAACCCCGCCCTGACCGAACGCGTTGCTGGACTGCTTGGCCAGCCCTACAGCAGCCGCCAAGCCACCTACGACCTACGCCGGCTCAGACGCAAAGGCATCATCGAGCATGCCGGTAGCACCCGCCGCTACCAACTCAGCGCGCAGGGCCGGCGCGTGACGGTGCTGTTCACCAAAACCCACAGCCGGATCCTCGCCCCCGGCCTGGTCCAGCTCGACCCCAACCTCCCCGTCGACATCGCCAACCGCAGCCCCCTGGCCCAAGCCTGGTGGAAACTCGACCGCACCCTCGACGACTACATCGACCACCAACTCATCGCCGCATGAACCTGACCTGACCGTGAACTTCGCGCGGGGCAAGGGGCTCTAGCGGCGGGCCCCGGCACCCCCGCGGCCCGAGCGTCCGCTCCTGGCCGGCGGGACGGGCCCGCCTGGCCTGCCTGCCGCCTGCCCGGTACGGTCGGGCCGAGTCCCACGAGCGGCGTGGTGACCGAGAGGCGTGCAAGAAGTGCCCGAGAACCCAATCCGGCCGGAGCGCAGGCCGCTCGTCTACCTCGGCGTGGGGATCGCCCTGGCCGGCCTGCTGGCCGCGGTGCTCTTCGCCGGGGTCGGGACCGGCCACGGGAGTGCCGCGGGTACGGCTCCGGGGCCGGGGTCCGGCGCGGTTGCAAGCGCGGAGGTGGCCCCTGGCGTCAACCGCTCCACGGCCGCGCTGTTGAGCCTGACGGTGCTGCGCGAGCAGCAGCCGGTGCCCCCGGGGTTCACCCTCACCGACCAGTACGGCCACCCTATCTCTCCGGCGATGTTCCGGGGCAAGACCGTGGTGATCGCCGGCAACGACGACCGCTGCGTCGACCTGTGCACCTTCTTCGCCGCCGACGTGGTCGCCGCCAACCACGACCTCGGCCGGGCAGCCCGGAACGTCGTCTGGCTCTCGATCAACGTCAACCCCTTCTACCCCCAGGTCCGCTACGTGCGCTCCTTCACCGACGAGCACGGCCTCGCCCACCAGCGCAACTGGTACTTCGGGACCGCCAGCCCGGCGGCGCTGGAGAAGGTCTGGCAGCGCTACGGCTTCTACGTCCAGCTCGACCACCGCAACCGCACCGTGGTGCACAGCGCCGAGCTGTTCTTCGTCTCCCCGTCCGGGCACGAGCGCTACGTCGCCGAGTTCGGCGCGCCGGCGGCCAACACCGCCCTGTTCGCCCACGGGATGGCCCAGGTCGCCAACGACCTGCTGCCGGCTTCCGAGCGGGTGCACGTCGGCGGCCCGGCGACCCCGGCTTCGACCGCCGGCGGGGCCACCGTAGGGGCGCCCGCCCCCCCGATCGCGCTCCGCTACCTCCAGGGGGGCCAGGGGACCTTCCGCCTCTCGCGCTTCCGGGGCCACTACAGCGTCGTCGACTTCTTCTCCTCGACCTGCGTGGTGTGCCGCACCGAGATGCCCGCCCTGGAGCGCGCCTACCGCTTCTCTCGACCGAAGGTCGACTTCGTCGGGGTGGACGTCGCCGACCGGCCCGGCGCAGCCCGGGCCCTCCTCGCGCGCACCGGGGTCACCTACCCGGTCGTCTCCGACCCGACGGGTTCGACCGCCGGGGCGGCGCGCATCACCGGCCTGCCCTTCACCCTCCTCGTCAGCCCCTCGGGCCGGGTGCTGATCCGCCACCCGGGCGGGTTCACCGCCGAGCAGCTCGACTTCCTTCTGGAAGGGGAGGTGCCCTCCCTCGGCACCGGACCCTGAGGGGAGCGCTGCTGGCACGGCCGGGCGGTGGGGTCGGGTCCCGGGAACCGACGGGTAGGCGGCCAGTCGGTCCTTCTCCAAGACCCGGTCGTGGTCCGACCTCGGTGCACCCTTCGAGCTGCTGAGCCCGCTCTCGGTGGTACGCATAGCCCTGGCGCTCGGGGCGACCCTGTGGCCCCTGGGTACAGTCTGCCGGTCGGACCGGCGCGCACCCCGCGGGTGGTCCTCCCCGCGACCGCCGTACCGGCGGTCGCCTGGGTGGGGTCGATGCGGCTGCGACGGATCGGCCCGACCGCGCTGCGGACCGTCGTGCTCGGCGGGGTCGACGGCGCGGCCGCGCTCTCGGCGCCGTCCGGCCCCCCGGTGGTCGCCGCCGGCTACCTGCTGCTCGCCGGACCGTGGCGCGCGGTGGACGTCCTCTCCTTCCGCTCCGCTGGCTCTGGTCGTGCCTGGCGAGGGTCGCGGCCGCCTCCGGGCGCTCGCCGGGGGAGGCGCCGGTGGCGGTGGCGCGGCGCGCCGGGACGGTCGACCCCGAGACTGCGAAACAGTCCAGCAGGCAAGTTTCTCCTCGGTAACCGAGAATTCGCCTGGGCGTCGCCGGGACGTCGGCTGCCCGACACCTGGGCCTGGTAACCCTGGTGGCGGTTGGTAGAGGACGACGATCCCCCCGCAACTCCCTAGGAGCCGACAGTGCCCGATCTCGCCAGCACGCTCGACGAAGCCCCGCTCAGCCGGTTCCACACCCGGGCCATCGTGACCGCGGGGATGGGCTTTTTCACCGATGCCTACGACCTGTTCATCATCGGCACCGCGACCACCCTCATCGCCAAGCAGTGGCACCTGTCGTCGGCGCAGACCGGGCTGGTCAACTCGATCACCCTCATCTCGGCTTTCCTCGGGGCCTTCTTCTTCGGCCGGGTGGCGGACCGGCTGGGCCGCAAGCGGATCTACGGCCTCGAGGCGATGCTGATGGTCGGCGGCGCGCTCGCGTCGGCCTTCGCGCCCGACCTGCTCTGGCTGCTCGTGTTCCGCTTCGTGCTCGGCATCGGCGTCGGCGGCGACTACCCGATGTCCGCGGTGCTCATGAGCGAGTTCTCCAACCGCGCCAACCGGGGCAAGCTCGTCGGACTGGTGTTCTCGATGCAGGCCCTCGGGACCGTCGCCGGCTACGTCGCCGGGCTCACCCTGCTCTCCGCCGGCGTGCCCGACCCGGTCACCTGGAGGCTGCTGCTCGGCCTCGGGGCGCTACCCGCCGCGGCGGTGATCTACCAGCGCCGGCGGATGCCCGAGTCCCCCAGGTACCTACAGCAGGTCGAGGGCCGGGCGCAGGAGGCGGCCGAGGCGGTCCGCAGCTTCTCGGACGGCTCGCTCTCCCCCGAGGCGGTCGCCCCGACCGGGGCGGGGAGGACCTCGCTCTGGTCGTTCCTCTCCAACGGCCGGTACCTGAAGGTCCTCGTCGGCACCGCAGGCAGCTGGTTCCTCTTCGACTACGCCTACTACGGCAACTCGGTGTCCGCCCCGCTCATCGTGAGCAGCGTGCTCGGCAAGAGCGGTGCGGAGGACCTGGCGCACGTCCTGGCCCTGCAGCTCATCGTCTTCAGCGTCGCCGCGGTCCCCGGCTACTTCCTCGCCGCCTATGCGATGGACCGGATCGGCCACCGCCGGCTCCAGCTGATCGGCTTCCCGCTCATGGGCCTGGCCTTCTTGCTGATCGGGGTGATCCCGGGGATCACCGCGGCGATCGTGCCGTTCATGATCCTGTTCGGGATGAGCTACTTCTTCGCCGAGTTCGGGCCCAACACCACCACCTTCGTGCTCGCCGGCGAGGTGTTCCCGACCAGCTCACGCACCACTGGGCACGGGCTCTCCGCCGGCGTCGCCAAGCTCGGGGCGTTCGTCGGAGTCTACGTGTTCCCGATCATCAAGGACCACTTCGGCGTGAGCGGCGCGCTTCGCCTCTCGGCGCTGTTCGCCCTGGTCGGCTTCGGCCTCACCCTGCTGATCCCCGAGCCCGCCGGGCGCAGCCTCGACGAGCTGGCCCCCGAGGAGGTCCTCGCCGGGGCGGAGCGGATCGTCGCTGGCGTGGCAGCGGGAGACGTCGCCAGCGTGGCAGCGGGAGACGTCGCCGGCCAGCGCTAGCCCACGCCGGGCTCCGGGTCGTGGCACGCCGGACCCGGACGGGGAGCCGGGCCAACCGCGAGGCTGGACTCGAGCACACCCCGGCCCTGAGCACACCCCGGCCCCTGCGGCCCGAGGACCTCAGGAGCGGGCCGGCGGTGCCGATCGGATCTGCGTGAGCGCATCCGGCGACTTCGTCGAGGTCTCCCAGGCAGCCCTCGAAGCACTCGACGTCGGGGTGGCCGGGGAGGTGTTCGCCCGGGCGGTCGCCGCCGGGGCGTTCGACACCCTGCTGGTCGATGGCCGCCCTTGCCTGCGCCGCTCGGAACTGGCCACCTGGTGCCGCGGAGCAGCGGCGGCGTCCTCGTCGTGCTCCCCGGCGGACGCGGGGTCCGAGCTGGCCGCCGCGCTCGCCACGGTCGCGCTCGCCCGGCGATCGGAATGAGCCCGGCGCGGCCGGGTCAGCCTTGCGACCCAGGCGGCGGCTCGACCCAGATGGGTGACGACCAGGCCATCTCCCCGTCCTCGAGCACCGCGCGCACGTAGACCCAGGTGGGCCCGGTCACCTCGAGCTCGAAGGCGCGGGAGAGCCGGTCGGTGCCCAGGCCGAGCAGGCCGCCGGTGCCGGGCTGGAGCGCCAGGGTGCCCTGGTCGCCGCGGGCCAGCTCGACCCGGCCGGCCCCCGGCCCGCTGAGCTCCCCGAGACGGGCGCTCCCGCCCCCCGCCGCGGTGGACACCGCGACGGTCGCCCCAGGAGGGCCGGTCACGGTGAGCTCCACGCCGCCACGCTGCGCGCCGTACTGGGAGCGGAAGTTGCGTGTCCGGGCCTCCCAGGCGATCCCGTCGGATCGGACATCCACGATCTCGGGGGACCAGTAGCGGGTCTCCAGCACCGCGCCGCCGTCGAGCCGTAGCCGCCCGCTCCAGTCGGTCAGCGAGGTCTTTCCCGTGCTCCACTCGACCCGGAGGGGGACGGCGAGGTGACCGCCAGGCAGCTCCGGGTGGCGGGCCTCCCGACGGACCACCCCAGCGGGGGTCACCACCTCGACCCGGGCCAGCTCCCCGTACGCCCGGGTGTGCACCTGCAGGGTCGGGCGGCTGGCAGGGGAGGCGACCCCGCCCATGAAGGTCTCGTCGAGGCGCACGTCGAGCACCACGTCACGGGTCGTGGCGGCCGTAGTGCGCCTCTCGTGCAGGGCGTCGAAGATCGCCTCCCGAGTGAGCTCACCGGCGTAGGCGCCCACATATCCCGCCCCGTTGCCGTGGTCGGAGGAGCCGATCAGCCCGAAGCGGTGCCCGGCGCGCAGGCCGTCCTGGACGAAGGTGCCGGCCAGCGTCGCGTCGGCGTACTGGCGGAAGCACCCGTCGGCCTCGTAGTTGCCCCGGCACGCCTGGAACACCTCGACCAGGCGCAGCATCCCCTCGTCCTGGTAGGACCAGTCGAAGGGAACCATCGCCGAACCGGGATGGTGGGGGATCGTGAGGCTGCGCTGCCCCGCGGCCCGCAGGTGGGCCCACAGCTGCGCCGGGGTGGCGCTGCCCCCAGCCGTCGAGGAGTAGATCGGTGCGCCCCGCCGGACCGACTCGTAGACCACGTTCTGGTGGCCGGTGGCCGAGGTCCACTCGAAGCCGTAGAGCGGCACGAAGCGCCCCGGCACGTGCAGCACGTCGGCCAGCTCCTGGATGGACCACCATTGGTAGGGGGAGGTGTTCTCGGCGTGGTCGGTGACCGCCCAGAAGTCGTACTCGCAGACGTCGAAGGCGTAGCGGTAGAAGTCGTCGAGCTCCGGCTCGTCCCCGGCGGTGCAGCGGCTGACCAGCGAGTGGCGGTGCAGGTCACCCCAGTACAGCTCGAAGGTCCGACCGCCGACCTCGGTGCGGTAGCGCTGCGCGGCCGGTCCGGTACCGGCGCCCGGCCCGCCGGGCGGGGTGGTCGCCGGGTCGCCGGCGAGAGCACGGCCGGCCCGCGCCCGGGCCCAGGGGCGGGCCTCGGGGGCTGCGGCGACGGCCTGGCGCAGGAGGGGACCACCCGGCAGGCGGCTCAGGCCGAGAGCCGCCTCCCCGAAGAGGGTGGTCGTCGACGCCACCCAGTCCTCCGGCACGTGGTCGTTCGCGACCGGCTCGTCGCGGAACCGCGCGATCGCGGCGCCACCGCGG